>JAOUGQ010000069.1 GCA_029865515.1 Nitrospirota bacterium | reverse complement strand
TTTTAATGAGTGCTTTATGTTCCTACAGAAAACGAAAACTCCGAGAACCGTTTTCCTGCTGACCACACTCGTCATGGGCTTTCTGGCTTTTCCAACCCTGGCCAACGCAGAGGATGACAGCGAGTTGGCCAAAGAGTCCCAAAATCCGGTGGCCGATCTTATCAGCATCCCCTTTCAGAACAACATGAATTTCGGGCTGGAGCCTAACCACCGCATGCAAAATGTGCTGAACGTTCAACCCGTCATTCCCTTCCATTTGACGGACAATTGGAACCTGATCACCCGGACCATCATGCCCATCATTAAACAGCCGGATCTCCGCACCACCAGCGATGACACGTGGGGAATCGGGGATATCAACATGTCCCTGTTCTTTGCACCCGCGAAAAATGAGGGGTTGATCTGGGGTCTAGGACCGGTTCTGCATTTTCCCACGGGCACGGACGAAGTCCTCAGCACAAGGAAATGGGCTGCCGGACCAAGCGGAGTGGGACTCTACATCCATGGCCCTTGGGTAGTAGGGCTGCTGGCGAACAACCTCTGGTCCTATGCCGGGAATAGCGACCGAAAAGATATGAGCCAGTTTTTGGCGCAATATTTTGTCAATTATAATTTGCCGAACGCCTGGTACCTGACCTCGGCTCCCATTATCACAGCCAATTGGGAAGCTGAGGGCAAGGGGAATAAATGGACCGTGCCCGTGGGCGGAGGATTCGGGAAAGTGTTTCGTATCGGAAAGCTTCCCTTCAATGGAAGCGTCGCAGCCTTTTCCAATGTGGTGCGACCGGATGGCGCAGCCGACTGGACCCTTCGCATGCAACTGGCCGTGCTCCTCCCCAAGTCGATGTTCTCCAATTAACCACCTGGGATAATCAGCACTTTCCTCTCTTTGGCCGGGGCGCTATCGCTTGGGCTCAATCTTGCCGGTGATTGGATAAGGACAGCTGTGTTCAGATCCTTGCCATCCTTGGTTATGCCCATCCATTTCTGAAATATCAGAAGCGCGCGCGACCGGCGTCAGGATGTGTGGACCTACACAGCCTTTCAAAGAAATTCTCACAGCATCCTGTTGCGACTTCTCCCCTCGTCTCTTTCTCTGAAATCACCGCGCAAATATAGGCATGAATCAAGATATGATTGACGTCATCATGCAAGTTGACTTCGAGGAGCACCAAGAGTCAACCTTACAGAATAATGCATCAGCGGCTTTAAAATTTTATCTGCACATTGTTAGAGTATTTCAGAAAGGAGGCAGAGTTTATGAAAACAACATGGTGGGTTCTTCTTGTCATGGCGCTGAGCATCGCTGTTCTTGGGGAAAGAGGGATTGCGGTAGCCGAGCAAAAAGAAGTCAAAGCCATGGCACCGTGGGAAGGAGAAGGGTTTGCGTTTCCCATCGGCAATGATCGGGTGTATATGGTGGCGGTGTTTACCGGCATTATGTTTGTTGAAGACGGGGAAGGCGCGCTCCATGCCGGTTCTCTCGTGTGCCCTGCGACCGTCGAAGCCGACTTGAAGACCGCGACAAAATCCGGAAGGGGCCATTGCATTATCTCCAACACGGATGGGGAAAGAGTCTATGCCGAATTTTCCTGCACCGGTGACCTGGAAGGGTGCCGTGGTCCGTTTACGATTACCGGAGGCACGGGGAAATTCAGCGGAATCACGGGGGACGGAGAAATGATTTCAAAAATCCAAGCACGGCAGCTCCTTGTAGTCGAAGGATTTGAGTCGGCGCGTCAACACGGGGAAGGTATCGCCGTTTGGCCACGCATTACGTATTCCATTCCTGAAACTCCGTAATCTTCATTTGAATTTTCTTTCATGCAACCGTGATGTCGAGGAGGACTATCATGCGTGTTCTATCAATGATCAGTATCAGTGTGGCATTGACCGTTGTGGCAGGACTGGCTTCTTCCCAAGCCCAAATGTTTATCTATCCCCTTGAAGGCCAGAGTCCCGAACAACAAGAAATGGATGAATTTTCTTGTTACAAGTGGGCAAAAGAACAAACGGGATTCGATCCGAATCAGCCGGTGGCCGCTGCATCCGCCCCCAAAAAACGAAGCGGTGGCATGCTGGGCGGAGCCATGGGTGGAGCCGCATTGGGAGCGATCGGAGGAGCCATTGCCGGGAATGCCGGAAAGGGGGCGGCTATCGGTGCCGGAGTAGGCGCTGGGGCCGGTCTTCTTGGGCAGAGCCGCGATAACGCGAAAGCAGAACGGAAACAGCAGCAAGCTGCCTCCCAAAATCAACAAAACCGCCAGACCTTTAATCGAGCCTATGGGGTCTGCCTAGAGGGCCGAGGGTATAAAGTCGGTTAGCCTGACAACCGTGGAAGCCCTTTCATCACATTGAGTATTGATCTGAATTCTTGTCGGACGGAGACTGCCCCAACAGCTCGCGAATACTCAGCTCGAATAGTGAGAAAGGACACTCCTGCCCCTCGTACCTATTCGTCAAAACCCAACATCAAGCAGAGGGTGGGCCGACTCTTATAGTCCGACCGTTGAGGCATCCGAAGACGGAGAGCGAAAGGAAAAGAAACGTGCCCAGATTTCGCCATTTGGAGCTGCCCCCCATGAAACAGATGAACTTTGAGTATCTCTTAGGAGGTCTCCTGGTCCTCATTCTCTTTCTGGCCATTGCACAAGAAGCAGGTGTCAAGGATGAGGTCCGCCGCCTGTTCATCGAGCCGTCTCTGATCATCATACTTCTGATGGGAGTATGGAGCCTGGAAAAGGAGAAAAAATGGTTGGTAAGGATGGGGATCATCTTTGCGGCAACCGGAACGACGATTGCCGCGATAAACTTTTTTTTGCATAGCCCGGAACTTCGGCTTGTCAACATATGGATTATTCTGATGTTTTCTCTGACCAGCACCTGGATTGCTTCACGAAATTTGTTGCTTTCGGGCGCAATTGACATCAACAAAATCATTGGCGCCATCTGCATTTACCTCCTACTCGGACTCAACTGGTCGTTATTCTATTTAATAACCAACATGGCCATCCCGGACTCCTTCCACGGCCTGACATCCCCCGACATAGGAAGCCAGCTATCAGATTTGCTGTATTACAGCTTTGTCACCATTACCACATTAGGATACGGCGACATCATCCCCCTTAAGCCGATCGCCCGCACTCTCGCCTATCTCGAAGCCATTGTGGGCCAATTTTATGTGGCCGTATTGGTGGCATTCCTTGTCGGCATGTATCTTTCCGATAAGGGCCGCCCCGGCCAAAACCCCTAGTATTCCCACGAACGAAGTCTGGGGCACTTCCCCTTCCTGCTCAGTTGATTGAAAGGCTCCGGCCAGCTCTTCTGGGAGTGTTGAATAATTATTTTTTAAAGAGCAAGTACGCCCACAGACACGTTGGGTAACTAAGGCATCTGGGCTGTTCAAAAAAGCTCGTCCAGCAAGGCCGCAGCCAGTTTTGCGCGCGGAGCGTACTTCCAGTACGTGAGCACGGAAAACTGGTGAGAACGCCGCTGGCGGCTTTTTTCAACAGCCCCCTTCTAGACCCGAAGATTGGAGAAAAATCTAAGCATCCCTTCCATAATGAAGACAGTACGTATCAGGGTAGGGCTTCATCAAAAATCTCACTTGTTAAAAATGTTGTCCTTTGGGCCTATCAATGCCTGTTTGCGAAGGGCACCATCCCCGATTGTTCCGCCGATTAGAAAGTCTGCCTTAGAGATAACAGGAAAGACCAAACTCCCATCGGAATTCAAGAAATTTTTTTCTGCCCAACTGACAGCATGAAACTTTTCCAATTCGGTAGAGACTTCCTGATGAATCTCAGAAAGGGAACCAGCCAAGGTGGACTGCGGAATACCATCCAGCAGTTCAAGTATCTACTGGAGAGTGTGTGTGTTTGGAAGAAAGAGGGGGAAGGAGGAAGTTCCCCCCTTTCCCCCCTTAGCAGGGACCATGCGGTGAAATTATTCCGCTTTCTTACGAATGCCTTCAAAGATTTCTTCGAAATAGGGGCCCATTAGCCCGCGGGCGACTGGATGCTTCGCCGAGGATCCGAAACCTGCCACTCCATCGGTGGAAATACGATAGAGGGACACCAACAGCGAGCCCTCTTTCGCGGGAAGTGCGCCCCCCATTGCCTGCAGGCCGTTATATTCGTGGCTGGCATAGAAATGACGGTCAACTACTACATACGCATCGCCTTCATGAAATAACATGCGATGGCTCAGGATCAATGTGGGACGGCTAAACACCTCAACATTGGCCCAGAAAAACCTGGTCTCGAGTTGCTTGGCCTGGTTGGCTGGATATTTGAGTAAGGTTTGATGGAAAGAAGGAAAGTATTTGGGGACAAATTTTGCCTCGTTGGTGGCGAGGAGAAGGTCCTGACTCAACTCAAACTTCTCCTCCCCACCCCGCACGTAGGGAGAAATGCCTGACAGCCCCTTTGCACGATAGGCTTGGTAGCGGGCCAGTAATAGCTCCCGCACCAATGTCTCAACTTCAGCTTGTGACCCGCCTTTGGATTTGAGGGCCTGAAACGCGGCAATTTCCTTCCCGTCGAGATTCAACGTATCGCCCGGTTCAGCTTCAAGGTAGCGTTTGGCTTCGTCCTCCCCTTTCGGTTCCAATTTCACCCCTGCAAAATCCCCCACTGTTGCCTTATCAGAAATCTCGCCAAACGCCGTCACCGCGCCGACGAGCTTTAATACGGCGGACTCCCGAAAGAGCGGAACCAAATTTTCAGGCGCCTTCTGTACCAGCAAAACCGCACCCAGCGCCAGTTCCCGATCGGAGCCTTCCTCAGTTGTAAAGCGCACAATCTCCCCCTTGAGAACATCCTCCCGTTCACTGTCAGAAAGAGGCAAAGCCTTGAGCAACTCCTCGGCCGTTGGAACGGCCATGACCATACTGAAGAGATCACCCAGGATGAGACCAGCACACATCATCACCCCAACCATAAATGTGTACACCGATTGCAATGAACGTTTCTTGCACGGAGGAAATAATGAAGAAAGGCTCCGACCTCGAGGCGTTAACATAGTCATCGCACCTCTCCCTTTCAATTACTTATGAATGAATTGATGCCTTGGTATTGGCTCATCAAACGGTTCAAGATTATTGGAAACGCTGCCAGGGGGTCAAATATACATTCCAGGAACATTCCAGGACAAAGAGCAAAGAGAATAGAAAAGGAAAGGCTTTTTTCTTATGATACCCTCCCGCGATGCGTCACCACCCCGGAACAATCTTGGCGCCACGGCTCGATAAGAATGCCCGGAGTAGCAATCAGCGTGAGACTGTTTTTTACAGATTTCGATCGCTGCATTTCATGAAGAATGTTGGCCGCCTCTTATCGTACCAACAGTTGGTGTACCCAAAGACGGGAGAGAGAAAATAAAAAGGAAATCTCCCTTTTACGCTATTTGGAGAATATACCAATGCCTCTCAAAAGGATGAACTTTGGGTATCTGTTAGGAAGGCTCTTAATCCTCATTCTTTCAGTCGCCATTTCGCAAGAAATAGGGGTCAGAGGAAAGACCTGGCGCCTGGTCGTCGAACCAGCTCTTATTTTCATGCTCCTCATGGGAGTATGGGGCCTGGGAAAAGAAAAGAAATGGTTCATGATGATCGGATGTGGCATCGCGGCAACCGGACTCGCCATCGCCCTCCTGAACTATTTTTTGAACATCGCCGGACTTCGGCTTGTCAACATGGCAATATCACCGGCATTTTTCGTGGCCAGCATCTGGATAGCTTCACGCCATTTGCTCCCTTCAGGGGAAATCAACATCAAAATCATTGGCGCCACCTGCATTTCTCTCCTACCCGGATTAAACGGGGGGATGTGCTATCTGTTTATCAACATGGCCATCCGGGACTCCCTTCATGGCCTAACATCCACCACCATAGGAGCCCAGTTCTCAGAATTGATGTATTTCAGCTTTGTCACGATTACCACCTTAGGCTACGCGACCGCATCGCCGTGAAGCCGCGTGTCCGAACCGTCGCCTTTCCGGAGGCGATGGTAGGACAGTTTTATGTTGCCGTATTTTTGGCATGGCTTGTCGGCAGGTATCTTTTCCAGAAAATCCGACATCGCCAAAATCTACAGGGGAAAATTCAGCAATCTATTTCCCCAAGGCAGCTTCGGTTCCTTATTGTCTCAGGCAACAATATCGGGTCGTCTCCAACAGCACCAAGTCCTCTCACAACATGCCCTCTCCCTCCCCCCCCCATGACTTTGTCCGATTACCATCGCAAAGGCATCCCATCGAAGCCAAGCCACACTGGGCTACGGCGGATTCACCGTGCAGGTGAATGCGGCCTTCAATCCCCTACCACATTCACACCATCATGCAAAGATCGCCTTCGTTCCAAAGAAGAGTGAACAACACAATTTCAAAAGTAGACGATTCTCGCCCCTCATGGTTGCCAAAAAAATCCAATCCGTTTATGTTCGTTGCACAATCCGATCTTTCGGCCAGAATGGGGCTTAAAAATCTCTACGCATTCAACTTCAATACGGCTTTTTCAGAGCCACACAGAACAATTAATCTGAACATTCAATCTGGACATATTCAAGAAAGGAACAATCATGCCAACACTCTCTGGATTTAAAGGCCTTTTGCATATCCGAACTCTCCTCCTGGTGGGAATGCTGCTCCTGCCTCAAGCGGCACAGGCCGGAGGGCTCTTTCTTTCCGAGATCGGCACTCCGGACGTGGGACTCGCTGGAGCAGGATGGGCAGCTCGCGCCCAGGACGCGTCCACCCTGTTTAAAAACCCGGCAGGCATGTCTCTATTGGAGGGCCCTCAATTCCAAGGTGGCGCCCAACTCTTATATGGCAATATCGGGTTCACCTCGAACAGCAATTCAACGCCATCCGGGGGGGGCGGAGGCAACCCCGTTGATGTCTTCCCGGGAGCCAGCGGCTTTTACGTCCACCCCTTGGGAGACGACTGGAGAGTGGGCCTGGGCATATTTTCGAACTTCGGTTCGGCCTTGAAATACAGGGGAGAATGGGTTGGGCGTTATTACCTGAAAGACGTTCTCCTGGCCGGAGTCAGTTTCATGCCAACGGCAAGCTATCGTGTCAATGAATACCTGTCCATCGGTGGAGGGGTAAACGTCATGTTTGCCGCATTCAAACAAACTGCGGCTGTGAATAATCTCTTTAGTAGCAATGACGGGGAACTGCAAATCAAGGATCAAGACGTAGGCGTTGGAGGCAATATCGGCGTCATGTTCATGCCGACCCGCGGCACCCGCTTCGGGCTCACGTATCAATCGCCCATTGAGTTAAATTTTTCTGATAAACCAAAATTTTCGAATCTCGGACCTATCAGCACCGCCCTGCAGAATAACGGGCTGCTGAACAAAAAACTCGCTCTCGGCATGACCGTCCCCCAATCGATCATGTTCAGCGCCTACCATGAACTGACCGGGGCATGGGCCATCATGGGTGACGTTGGATGGCAAGACTGGTCAAGGTTCGGCAAGGTGGATGTGACAGTGAGCACGGCGAATCCCACCACCCTCACCTTCAATCGAAATTATCAGGATACCTGGCATGTCGGAGTCGGGACTCAATATCGACTGAACCCCGAATGGGTGGTCTCCACAGGCTTTGGCTACGACAGTTCCATGGTGAAAGATAAGCATCGCACGTTAGATCTCCCGGTAGGCGAAACCTACAAGTTCGGACTTGGAGCCCTCTGGCAAACGACACCCACCCTCAATCTTGGTTTTTCCTATGAACTCGCCTGGGCAGGAGATATGCCGGTTGATCAAAATCGAGGACCGCTGGCTGGCCGCGTCGCCGGTGACTTTAAGAACACCACGATCCACTTTTTTGCGTTCACCATGACCTGGGGCGAAGGAATACAGATGGGACCACGTGGAAGGTAACCAGACCACCGTTCAGCCCCAACATTGTTTCTCCGACTTCCATATATCTATGACAGACCTTTCGTTGGGCCTCCTTCCACCGGTGTCATTCCCGACATTGTTTATCGGGGATCCATCTGCTCTTCATTGCGGATGGATGCCCCCCGACAACTGCGGACCTGACAACTGATGTACTGGAAACTTACCGGCACACGAGAAACTGCTCACATGCCGCTTTTGTTATCTCTTCTCATGTGCATCCTACTCCTTCCCTCTCTGTCCTTTGCCGAGTGGAAGGTCAGCGGTGAGAGCAACGTCTATTATACCGACGATGCCGCTCTGTTCTCTGCCACACGCCGTTTGGCCCGTCTCCAGGATCCCACCCAACCGGTTATTGATAGCAAGCTCGCCAACCAAGGGAACGATGTGGTGTTTGAACCCGTTGCCCAAATTGGCAAGTCCTTCTCGTTGATGGGTCGTCAGACCCGAGTTGTTGTCCGTGGACAAGGATTCGTGTTTACGAACAATACCCGCTTCAGTCACGGATCACTGGGCGTGCAGGCTTCCCACAATCTGACTCCTTCTACAAGCCTCATCTTTCGTTACTTTTTCGGGCCTGATCTCTTTTTAGGAAAAAATGAGGTGCGGCCCATTGAGGAGTCCGGCGGAGATCCACCACGTTTGAAAAACGAAGAAGTCACCACTCATTATTGGGCCGGAGGGATTGCTCAACAAATCCCCGGCGTGGATGATGCCCGGGTTATCCTCTATGGCCGCTATGGATTGCGGGAGTACGATAAACCGTTTACCGAACGGGACACACGCTTTTGGACCATTGGGACGCACGTGGAATGGCCACTTACGGAGAAGATCGGGATGGCCCTGGGCTACCATTATGAGAGAGGACTGGCTGACGGACGGAAGCAGCCAGAGCTAAAGGATGATATTTCCTACTACAATCATTTCGTGACCGGGGAACTCGAGTTTGAATTTACCGAATCTATTGGGGTGGAAATGGCGCTCCATTATGAATTCAACGGGTGGACGACCGGCATTTCTGAAGATGAACGAAAGGGGCAACATGAAAATGTGATCCAAGGCGACATTGCGGCTCGGTACCGGGTGAACGAGGTTCTTCAGGTGACCGCCGGCTTTCAGGGATCACATCGAAAAGAGAGTTTTGAGGCGGGGTTGAAAAATCTCAACACATGGCTGGGCGCCAAATTGGCTTTTTAATCAACCTCCTTTTCATTGAAGTGAACAGCCCTGGCTTCGCAGAATTTTTGAATATGTCGCCAAAGGCAAGGGCAAGATTTACGATAAGCGATAGTTGACGAGAGACTACAAACCCAACAAGGTCATTTTTCTCGGACTCAATCCCAATTGCACATTCTGATCGATCAGTATGATGGCCGTCTCCATTCACAACGATGGTCGGCATAGAGCGATCCACGGCAGATTCATGTCTCCGCATCATGTCGGATGCGACAACACCGCTCACCAGGCCCAGAAAGACGCGTGGGTCTCCATCCTATACAGATTCTCCTGAACTTTTTCCCCTGGGGGTTGTATCAAATCGGGCTTCCGAAATGACAATCCACAATGTTCTCGCCAGGACTGCATTCCCTTGAAGTCAGCGGGAGAAGGGCAAATCAATAGGATCGGTCAAAAATAAGGTTTGGCCCTCTGGCCATAGGCGGCCACATCCAAGGTTGTCCAGTTTTAAAAACAACTGAGGCGAGAAGGAATCATTTGACAAGTAAAATATGGCAAGTCACAATTTTGTTGAAAATTTCAACAAAGGGGAACTATTATGGCCACCGTGAATTTCGGTGTTCCGGAAGATGTCAAACACCAATTTGACAAAGTCTTTGCCGGGAAAAACAAAAGTGAGGTGTTAACGCAACTGATGCAACAGGCTATCAAAGAGCAGAAGCGCCTAGGAAGGCGCCGGCGGGTGATTAATTGTTTACTGGCGTTGCGCGAACAGGCTCCTCGGGTAACAGACAAGGGCACCCGGCTTGCCAGGACTCAGGGCCGCCCATGAGGATCTGGGTTGTTGACGCCAGTGTGGCGGGAAAATGGGCTCTACCGGGGAAAGACGGAGAAACCCATCAAGGGGGGCAAGCCCTAATACCCTTTTGCATGACATTCAGGAAGGTCATTGCCAAGTACTTCAACCCCCGCATTAGCTAACGGAAATAGCGACCGTCTTGACTCGTGTAGCCCCAACTCAATCGATCGCCTTGCTTTAAACTTTTTTGGCCATGGAGTTACCCATGAGCACGGAATGGGAAGTATATGAGCAGGCCTGTCGTCTTGCCGTGGATCTCAATCATCACCTCTTGGACACCCTGTATCATGCAGTGGCTTTGCAGTCTTCTGAGACCGTCTTCGTCACCGCGGATACCCAACATTTTCGAAAAGCGGTCCGGTGTGGCCACATCATTGAGTTAAAGGACGTTCCTTTCACAGAATGTCCCCAAAAGACCGGAAGTCGGGATGAAGGACATGATTTCTGATCCGGAAATAGGACCAGAACCATTTATCCTTCAAGCAACAAGCATGTTGCTTATATTGGAAAGAGGAGGCTTGCCTGGTTTATAGAATGATTGCTAACCCTTTAAAAGGTCTTTTCCGTCGGCAAACTCGAGTTCTGATTCACAAAGCACGGTACCGAGAATTTTGGAACCATAGAGGAATATTCTTTCATGACTTTTTGGAAAAGAAAACATGGCCACCGTTCGAAGTATGTTTTCACCATTGTGCAAGCTCAGACTGAGTCGGAGGAAACCCGCGCACACGAGGATAACTATTGTTTTTCCGGGTGCGCGCGAGGTACCGCCCAACTTCGACTCGGGGAGTGTATCGGTCTCTTCTAATCTTCGGGTTCTACGCAATTCGACTCGCCGCGAAGCATGCACAACCGATACCGCATAGCGGCTGCCCAGTAGATGTAGGCTTTCTCCACATCATTCCATTCATTCGTCATTCCTCTCAGGTTTTTGGTGCCGCCACGCCGGTCGATGCCTATACCCAGAAGCTTTCCGGTTTGTGCGTCGGTGATCTTGGCTTCTCCGCCGGCCGTTCCCACAAAGCCAGGCTTGCCTCCCACCGCATACCCTTTAATGCCAGTCAAGATTCTGGTCTGCGGAATAATGGAAGTCACCACATCCGCAGCCGGGTTTGAGGCCTCCGCTTCGGTAATGGCGAAGGCTACACGCATAACTCCGGGTCCAGGTTGGCTCACGATGGTATAGTCCCGGCTCAGGGCCTCATGCATTTGGTTATAGGCGAAATCGGTCAGCATCTGAAGATCCTCGGGAGACACGTCTTTCGTTTCCTTATCTTTCCAGACCGTCACGGAATCAAGCATCACCTTATTGTAAGAGCGCCAGTCGACATCGGGATTGACGTAGCGAAGCAGTGCCTCGTGGGCACCTTTACCTTCTGTGAGCAGAGATTGTTCACTAGCACTCAGAAAGCCGGTTTTGACCACATCTCGTCGTTGTTGCGTGGACGCACATCCTTGTAATAGAAAAAGTCCAACGACCAGAATCAGCGTTGTTCGATGAAAATTCGCCTTCATGAATTTATTCCTCCTCTGAAAAATTAGCAATACGCTCTGACTTCATGTTCGCTCTTCTAGTCCCTTGAAATTAACAATATGGTTTTCCCCAAAAGAACTTCAAAAGAACAAACCAATAATGAATATTAGCAATTCGGTGGCAAATTACCAATTAAAGAAATTCAGAAGAAGCCTGATGCAGCAGGTGAAATGTACGTTACATGTCAAAACCTTCGACGTTATCTTTCGGACCACATCTGATAAATGGCGAACAGATTGCGGGCTGAGTATGGAGGCCCCCCATCATTTCGTGAAACTTGTCCTCGCGTTTACGAGCAGTAGCACTTCTACGCGCAAGCGTGAAAGCGGGAAACAGGAATTGCTCTTACACGTCATGCCCGACAGCTGCAATCTGGAATCTCTCCGCCCTGGTCATTCCCGACAATTGTTATCGGGAATCCATCTTGGGCTTTTTCAGAGGGATACCTGCCACAACCACACAGGTATGACCAAAGGGGGAGAGATGCCCGCTAATGATTTTGGGGTATGTATGCGTAAGGAAGTCCAGACGTCCTCTTATAAAAAAAAGACTTCCCAACCATGCATGATGATAATTTATGACGTTGGAGCTATCGAATAAATTGTTTTTCCTAGCACTCGGTTGACATGAGTTCCCTCATACACATAACCATGCGAGGAAGGGCTACGCAGATCAGTTGGCCGGCGTTTGAACCTTGAACCAGTCTGGATTGGCCCGGACTTGCTGCTCTACGGCACGAAGGTGACCCAGAAGTACCCCGGCTTGTTGATAGACATGCGAAGGAAATTTCCTACCAGGAAAGGGGACCGAAGGAATGGGGGGAGCGTTTTGGAGTCGCCCATATAGATAGGTAAGATCAGAGACCAGAAGGGTGGCTAAATCATAGACGTCACTGGGTTGAATATCAAAATCATCCACCGCGCGCTTGGCCGCCTTCGCATCGAGATGCAGGACGGCGGTTCCGGACAGGCGCGCAATTTCTTCCACATGCTCGAAACACTCAACCAGCCGGAGAAAGACCTCACCGGGTTGCTTACCCCTTTCAAAGATGGGGGAGGCACCAGAAGGCGTACCAGCCGGAAAC
>JAOUGQ010000068.1 GCA_029865515.1 Nitrospirota bacterium | reverse complement strand
CGGGGGAAATTATGCCGTAGGCATTGTAGTCTTTTCCATCCTGGTCATTATTAATTTTGTCGTGATCACCAAAGGCGCCACCCGCATTGCGGAAGTTGCCGCCCGGTTTACCCTGGATGCGATGCCAGGCAGGCAAATGAGTATTGATGCGGATCTCAATGCGGGGATGATTGACGAAGCGGAAGCCCGGAAGCGTCGGGAAGCCATTTCGCAAGAAGCCGATTTTTACGGGTCCATGGACGGTGCCAGTAAATTTGTTCGGGGTGATGCCATTGCCGCCCTGTTAATTATTTTTATTAACGTTCTGGGCGGGTTAGGGATTGGCGTGTTGGAACATGGGATGTCCGTCGTTGAAGCTGCCAAGCGATTCACGCTTCTGACGGTCGGAGATGCCATCGTAGCTCAAATCCCTGCCCTGATTATGTCGACCGCTGCCGGTATTATCGTGACGCGGGTTTCGACCAAAACCAGCCTGGGACGCGATTTAACCGATCAAATCTTTTTCAATCCCAACCTCGTGGCCGCCGTCGCCGGCATGTTGTTCTTTTTGGGATTTCTTCCAGGATTACCGCATGTGGCCTTTTTACTTTTGGGATCGATGACTGCCGGATTAGCGTATGTGTTGTGGACTCAAAAACAAGAAGCGGCGCGCCTGAAGAGTCTGCCTCAGAAAAAAGATACATCGACTGCCTCTGCCACGGAGTCGGTGGATACGGTGACCCCTCCAGATTTACTGGAGCTCCATGTCGGCTATGGACTTGTCCCGTTCGTCGATCATGCCCAGGGGGGCGAGTTATTGGAACGCATACGTGCCATTCGGCGACAAACCGCGCTTGATATGGGCTTTGTCGTGCCTGCCGTGCATATCCGGGATAATCTGCAGCTCAAACCCCATGAGTACAGCATTTTGCTGAAAGGGATTCAGGTGGCCAAGGGGGAGCTGGTGCCACGGAATTTATTGGCCATCAATCCCGGTCATGCCCGAAAGGGGCTACAAGGGAAGCCGGCAAAGGATCCGTGTTTCGGGTTGCCGGCGGTATGGATTGTTCCCGCCGAAAAAGAACGCGCGCAGATGGAAGGCTATACGGTGGTCGACGGGCCGGCCATTATTGCCACGCATCTGACGGAATTCATTAAAACGAATGGGCATGAATTGCTGGGTCGTCAAGAGGTCCAGAATTTGCTGGATAACCTGGCTAAGACGTATCCCAAGGTGGTGGATGAGTTGATTCCGACCCAAATATCGTTAGGAGGTGTGGTGAGAATCCTTAAGAATCTCTTACGAGAACGAGTGTCTATCCGTGATTTGCGGACGATTCTGGAAACCGTTGCCGATTACACCACTCAGAGTAAAGATCCTGACACCCTGACGGAATATGCTCGGCAAAATTTATCCAGAACGATTTCGACCCAATATGCCAATGCGGAAGGATTGGTGCAGGTGATTAGTCTGGATCCAATATTGGATCGACGGTTGACGGAGGCCATGAAGCCGGCTGGCGGGGAACAAGGCGGGTTGCCCCCCAGTGTGTTGAATCAGGTGATTACGTCGGTACGTCAGGCCATTGAGCGGGTCGTGAGTCAAGGGTATCAACCCGTTCTCTTATGTTCCCAGTCGATCAGATCCCAACTCTATCGCTTAGTCTCGCCGGGGGTGCATGCGCTGGCGGTGCTGTCCCCGAATGAGTTGGACCCCAAAACTAAAATTCAAGCCATTGAAGTTGTGAGGATGCCACATGAAGCTGAAACGGTTTGAAGCCCTTTCATTACAAGAAGCCCTCCAAGCCGTGAAAGCGGAACTTGGACCTGAGGCGGTGATCGTCTCGTCGCGACGCATTCAAAAAGGCGGAGGTCTGTTTGGTCTTCTCAGCCAATCGGTCATCGAGGTGACCGCCGCCGTGGATCGTTCATCTCACAAGGAGGAAAAGCCCGCAGGCCCTGATCGCTCCCTTCAAACTCTCATTGCCAAACGCTTGGCACCCAACCCTCCTGTTCTTGCGCAGGCCAAGCCCAAAATGGATCAAAGCTTTTCGGAAGCCCTCCACGTGGCCACAGTGCTTGATCCGGTGACACAGCACCTTCAGGAAATGCGGGAAGAGATCAAACGGTTACGGGAAGAACAGCGTGATCCTGAACGGGTTCTGGGACCTTTGAGGCAGGAATTAGAAGGATTGCGGATTGTGGTGGGAGAGGTGCTGGGCAGTCAGATGTCCAAACGTGTGGAAGGTTTGCCGGGAGATGTGATGGAGGTCTACCAGTCGCTGGTCAGTCATGGCGTGAATCCTCAGGTGGCACATCATCTGTTGCGAGCGGTAGTGGAAACCCTCGGAACGGCCGGTGTGGGTAATCACGAGGCACTGAAAAGTTTGTTATGGGAACGGATGGAAGAGGCGTTGGCTGTTTCGGGTCCCGCGGTGTCCCGGCATTATGGGCAAAAAATCATGATGCTGGTCGGGCCGACAGGGGTGGGGAAAACCACCACCATTGCCAAACTGGCAGGCCTGGCGCGTCAACAGGATGAGCATCGGAGAACGGTGTTGATTACCCTGGACACGTATCGCGTGGCCGCGGTGGAGCAACTTCGGGTTTTTGCGAAAATCTTAAAAATTCCGCTAGAAGTCGCGGTCTCTCACAAGGATTTCGTGGAATGCATGAAACGGCATCAGGAAGCGGATTTGATTTTGATTGATACGGCGGGGCGGAGTCCGAAGGATCAGGCCGGTCATGATGAATTGATCGCGATCACCAGAGGACAATTTCAACTGGAGACGCATCTGGTGTTAGCCGCTCCGATGGCGGAGTCGGTGCAGATGGAAACGATACGTCGGTATCAATCCATTCCCATTCACAAGCTCATCATTACGAAACTGGATGAGATGCCCACGGGGGGAAGTCTCTATAACGTGTTGTCACAGACGGGTCTGCCGGTTTCCTATCTCTCAGCCGGACAACGGGTTCCTGAAGATCTAGAAATGGCTACCCGACAACGCCTGGTGAAATTGGTCTGGGAACATTCAGGCAGCCAGGTCATTCAGGATAGTGTTCCTGTGATGGAGGTGGCTCACTAATGGCTGTCTCGTCATCATCTTCCGTTATCGTGCCTGGAGTTGTTGCCAGGCGACGGCTGGATCAAGCCAGTGGATTGCGCGCAGCCATGAGCCCAGCACCATCAAGCAGGGCGGGGATTCAGGTAATTGCGGTCAGTTCCGGAAAAGGCGGAGTGGGGAAAAGCAATGTGGTCGCCAATTTGGCGGTTGCGTCAGCCCGTCAGGGGCGAAACGTAATGGTCATGGATGCGGATTTGGCCTTGGGCAATGTCGATATTTTATTGGGTCTCACGCCTCACTATACGATTGAAGACGTCCTTTCCGGGCAGCGACGCCTGGAGGAGGTCCTCATCACCGGGCCAGAAGGTATTCAAATATTACCTGCCACATCCGGAGGCCAGGCCTTCACTCAGCTCACATATGAACAACAGCTTCTTCTTCAATCCGCATTTCTTCAATTGCCTTCTCCGCCTGACCTGCTCCTCATTGATTGCGCGGCAGGAATTTCGGCCAACGTGTTGTACTTTAGTTTGGTGGCGCACGAAACCCTGGTGGTGGTGTCTCCCGATCCCACCTCTCTGACTGATGCCTATGCGCTGGTCAAAATTCTTTCCACCCGCTATCACCTGAGGACGTTCCGCATGCTGGTGAATAAAGCCAAACATGGCCAGGAAGGCAAAGAGGTTTTTCGAAAATTCAGTTTAGTGACGGATCGGTTTTTAACGATCTCGCTCGATTATCTCGGATGTATTCCTGCAGATGACTACGTGACGATGGCGGTCGCACAGCAACGTGCGGTTTGTGATGTCTACCCTCGTGCTCCGGCGAGTCGAGCGTTTACCGGATTGGTCAAGGCGGTCAATGATTGGAGAGGAGATCTTTCGTGGCAGGGGGGGTTCCAACTCTTCGGCCCTGCTGCCTTGGGAGTCACTCGAACTGTGACGGAAGGATAACGCATGAAACGAGGTGCTGTAACCACTGCTCCAGAGAGACCTGCGGCTGAACACGCGAAGCCTTCGCTTCCGACCAAGCTTTCGCTCACGACCTCGGAACGCGAAACGATGATTCAGGAGTTTTTACCCGTTATTAAATACATGGCCATGCGCTTGGCCATGCGGGTATCGAGCGGCCTCAATGTGGAAGATCTGATGAGTGCCGGCATGGTCGGGTTGTTAGATGCCCTGACGAAGTTCGATCCTTCACGGGAAATTAAATTTCGTACGTACGCCGAGTTTCGTATTCGTGGCGCCATGCTAGACGAAATTCGAGCGATGGACTGGGTGCCGCGATCTTTGCGTGAACGCATCGGGAAAATTCAACATGCCGCCAATGAGTGGACAAAACGCAAGGGCCGGCCACCGACGGAAGAGGAGTTGGCGGAATCCTTAGGTATGGAAGCCCAGGAAGTGGATGAAACTCTCTTGCAGGCCAAAGGGGCGGTGGTGTTGAGCCTGGATGACCTGGGCAGCAATGATGAAGACTCACATCCCATTTTGGATGCGCTCGCCGATCGCGATCAACCGACACCGTTAGAAGCCCTTGTGTCGGAGGATGCTCGTCATGCCTTGGTGGAAGCGATTGAACGACTGCCGGAACGCCAGCGTTTAGTCTTAACCCTCTATTATTTTGAAGAGCTGACCATGAAAGAGATCGGGGTAGTTCTGCATGTCACGGAATCCCGGATCTGTCAGTTGCATGCCCAAGCCATGATCCGTCTCAAGGCCCTGTTACATACCCGATTAGGCCTATAGGGAAACAGGAGGCGTCAAGCGTGAAGTGAGCAGTCTGTTCTTTCTATCGGCTCCTTACGCCTCACGATTCCCGCCTTACTCTTTCCTTGGCCTGGACTTTCCTTGATTTTACGGCTGTTCAAGCCGAAACTGGAAATAACTGAAGAAATTCCAGAGGATATCTGCATGGGTGGGATGAAACAAATTACGACTGAAGACGTTGTCGATGGGGAATCTCCGCACACTGATTCTGCCTGTACGATTTTACTCGTGGATGATGAAAAATTGGCGCGGATTGTGGCCAAGCGGCGATTAGAAAGTTTCAATTATCGCATTTTGGAGGCAACAAATGGTGAGGAAGCTCTTGGCATCCTTGAACGGGAAAAGGTTGATCTCATTCTGTCGGAATGGATGATGCCCCGGCTTGATGGCCCAGGTCTATGTGAAGCGATAAAGCGACATGAACGATATAAAACGATCCATTTTATTTTGATGACCGCGTTCGACCTGCCGGAGCAAATTGCCGAAGGGCTGAGGCGAGGAGCAGATGACTTTTTACCAAAATCCGCCTCGGATCAAGAAATTATCTCCAGAGTGAGGGGCGGGCTTCGCGCCAGAAAGCTGATGTTGGATTTGGAGGAGGCGAATCGCTTGTTATTACAAAAACAGGCGGAGTTACATTCTGAGCTTCGCTCGGCCTCCAACTTTGTCCGGGGCCTGCTCCCCCGGCCTGGAGAATTAGTTCCGGGGCTGCGGTTTGAATGGAAATTTTTGCCATCTTCTCACTTGGGGGGAGATCTCTTTCAAGTGGCCAGATGGGGAGACGATCACATCGGTCTCATGATGCTGGATATGTCGGGGCATGGGATCGGGCCCGCGTTGCGGGCCGTGTCGTTAGCTTTGCTGTTCAATGGGGACCATATCCAAAAGACTTTTCCTTCATACGATCCAGGTGAGATTGTGACCTTTCTGAATCAGAAACATCCCATGACCGACGATGGAGACTATTTCACGATCTGGGTTGGGGTGTGGCAATGCTCCACGCACCTCCTTCGGTATGCCAGTGCGGGACATCCCGGCTCTATTTTGGTGAAATCGGATGGGGCATCTGCGGTGTTGGGAGGTCAGTCCTGGCCAATAGGTTTTTCGCTTGAGGGGGCTTATCGAACTGAATCTATCACCGTGCATGCAGGGGATCGGTTGTATCTCTTTAGCGATGGTATTTATGAGGTTATGAATTCTCATGGAGAAATCTGGGGGAGAAAGAGGCTGCAAGAGGCCCTTGAGGGTGTAGTCCATCAGGAGATGATGTGGGGATTAACGAATATTCTAGAGAAGAGCTGCGCCTGGAATGTTCAAGAAGTCTTTGGAGATGACGTCGCCTTACTCGGGTTGGAGTTTCAAGGGGAAGGCGTGAGGAGTAAGGCGTGAGGAGTATAGAGTTCCACGGTGTAAGGACCGGTTCTTTTTTCTGTCTCCTGACTCCTTCCTTCTCACTTCTTCCCAAATCGGAAGTGTTTCTTCAGTTCGGGAGATGGCATAGATGAAAAACACCCCTGCCCGTATCTTGTTAGTGGACGATGATGATTTAAATCTGGAAATTCTCGTTGAATATCTCAAGGATGAACCCTACGAACTGGTTCAGGCGCATGATGGGGGTCAGGCGTTAGAGCGGTTGCGGCAGGATCAGCAGGGTTTTCAGGCTCTGGTGTTGGATCGGATGATGCCCGGGGTCAATGGTCTCGAAGTCCTGTCCCAATTGAAAGCCGATGAACAGTTGCAATGGCTTCCGGTCGTCATGCAAACCTCTGCCGGGTCTCCTCAAGAAATATGCGAAGGGATGGAAGCCGGTGTCTTTTTCTATCTCACAAAGCCCTTTGACCAACAGGTCTTATTACGGATTGTTGGTGCGGCCGTGGAGGAGGGACTGAAATGGAAGCGGATATCCCGAAAGCTGGTTCATCAGTCCAAGATTGTGGAGTTATTGCAGCAAGGGCGCTTTCAGATCCGAACCATGGAAGAGGCCTACGATCTGGCGATCTTGTTGGGCCGGGCTTGTCCGGATTCGGAAAAAGTGGTGTTTGGGTTGAATGAATTGCTAGCGAATGGGGTGGAGCATGGAAATTTAGGAATCGGGTTCGATGAAAAAACCCTTCTTCAGGAGACCGACACCTGGGAAGAGGAAATTCAACACCGTCTTTCGCTTCCGGAGAACGCCAAAAAGGTTGTCGACGTGCTATTTGAACGGCTATCCGATTGTATCCAATTTACGATTTCCGACCAGGGCCTAGGCTTTGACTGGCGGGAGTATGAACACATCAACACCGATCGGATTCTGGAAAGTCATGGGCGGGGCATTGCTATGGCTAAAGCCTTGAGTTTCTCACGGGTAGAGTATCGAGGGACCGGAAACCAAGTGGTGTGTGTTATTAAAACCCCATTGCCGACCGCTGAAAAAGGTATTGCTATCGCATCTAAGGCACCCATAGCTGACACCGAATTCGTATTCGGAAATTCTCGTACATCGTCATGCCAAAAATGACGAGCACTCTGAGCGGAGCAATGTGCGTGAAGGCAGTGTAAATGATTTATCGAAGACCCGCCATTGCGTTCTAGGAGATCTATTTTCAGTTCTTGTGATCAAGGGGGAAGCTTATACCCTCTCCCTCAAGTGGCGGCCTTTGATATCCGATAGTTTAGATTGTTTTTGGTTTGTTCTTGTCATGCTGCAATGCCTAACAGAGTAATATATCTCACTGGGCGAGTCACTGTTCATGGCACCGAAGGAAGAGGGAGGCACAATGAACCTTATTCTGGGCGGGCCCGAAAAGGGTCTTTACTCAGCTGAAGGCCTTCCTCGAAGCTCGTGAACCTGTTCACCCACTAGAGATGAGAGGTCAACATGGAACAACCTCAATCAACTTCAACAGCCGAGGAGAATTCAATTCTCAGCCCAATGGGAGACCTCACTATTTTTGAATCGGCGCAATTTCATGCGGATTTAGTGGCCCTGCATCAACAAAAAGGGCCTCTCCAACTTGATTTAACCGGGGTAAACCATATGGATTCCTCTTGTGTCCAGCTTGTCGTGGCTGCGACGCGTTCCGGGCGACTGACATTGCACGGGTATTCAGCAGGCATTCGTGACAAATTTGAGCAAATTGGGTTTGCACAGTTTCTTCCCAACTATGAATTGTCATGCAGAACAAATAACAAACACGGTATGTGTTTCACGAGATAAAGGAATGAGGTGAAGAGTGAATGTTGCTTGGATGATGTGGATAGGTTTTTTGGTGGTAGGAAGTGGGATCGGGTACGCCCTGGGCACCAAAAAAGAACAAAGGTATAGCCGTCTGTTAGAACAGCAGCTTCAGGACTCCGTTCATTCCCAGCGGCGCTCCATGGAAAATTGGAAAGCCTTTTGCCATTGTCTTGCCCCTGTGTTTCCGGTCTTTGTGGGACAAATCAAGGCGGTCATTCAAGAGACCGAACAAGCGGCGGCGGGACTGATTCAGCGATTTCAGGCGATTTCACGGCATGCCAGAGAGCAGGTCGAAGAAACCGAGGCGTTGTTGAATATGGGAGAAGGGCATGGCGAGATGGATGAGTATACCGTCGAGCGGATCCTTCGTGACACACAAGAGATAATAGAAATGTTCGTCCAGCAGGTCACGCAGACGGCCACGGTGACGGTATCAACCGTGAACGTGATGGAGCAGGCAGTTGATACCACTTCCCGAATTTCGGAAGTGGTGGAGGAAGTCGAATTCATTGCCGATCAAACCCGATTGTTAGCACTTAATGCCGCGATTGAAGCCGCACGGGCAGGAGAGCATGGACGAGGGTTTGCCGTGGTGGCAGATGAAGTGACAAAACTGGCCAATCGGTCCGCGCAAGCGTCAGAACAAATTCGTACCCTCGCCACGACAGTTAAGGGAACAACCGAGTCGGCAATGTCAGAACTCCATGTTCTGGCCTCTTTAGATTTAACGGAAACCTTGGGGGCTCAGGGAAAAGTCTTGGAGATGATCAAGATCATGGCTTCAAAAAACGAAACCTTAAAAAAGAGTGTCGGAAACAATTCTGGCCGGGCCAAAGAACTCGGGAATGACATCAGCCAAATTGTGATGTCGATGCAATTTCAAGATATCACCCGTCAGAAATTAGAACATGTGTATCAGCCCTTGGAGCGTATCCATGCCCCCCTTCAATCCGTTGTGGACGATACAGGCGGAACGGATATGCTGCCTCAAGTGATCGAAGTTCTTCAGAATCTCGAGCGCACCTATACCATGCAATCGGAACGCCTGACGATGGAGGCGGCCCGCTCCGGGGAAGAGGCGATCATGGTCGGTACCGGATCGGACAATGGGGGCAATGTCACGTTGTTTTGAGGGCTGGAAGAGAAAGGTCCGAACGGTCAGGGGTCGGACGCCAAACGGGGGACGCAAGGGAAGAAATGATTGCCAGACCTCGCGGCTCACCACCGACGAGTGACGGAATGACGCGCAGAGGGTGAAAACACACAGTGATCGTAGAATGCGGAAATACACAGACCAAAGTGAGGTAATGTTATGGGCAAGACAGTTTTAGTCGTGGACGATTCAGTCTCGATGCGTCAAATGGTGAGTTTTACGCTCACCGGTGCCGGCTATGAGGTGGTAGAGGCTGGGGACGGAAAAGAAGCGGTGGATAAACTGAATGGAGGCGCTAAGCCCAATTTGGTTATCACGGATCTGAATATGCCGAACATGGATGGAATCTCGCTTATTAAGACAGTGAGGGGAATGGCCGCCCATAAGCTGACCCCTATTCTGATGTTGACCACTGAGTCATCAGAGGAGAAAAAGAAAGAAGGCCAACGTGCTGGAGCGACCGGTTGGATGGTAAAGCCGTTTAACCCGAATCAAATGTTGGCCGCCATTAAAAAGGTGATGCCCGGCTGAGAAAACGAAAGGAGTATGGCGTAAGGGACAACCGAAGAAAAGATCTTACCGGATGAAAGGTTCTAAACACTAAAATTTCCTACCCCACAAATTAACGGAAATAAGAAAAGAATTATACCTTTCCGCTTAAGCTCCACACCTCAAGAAACAATTCCGAAGTGAGGTGAAAGGGGATAGAAGAGTCAAAATGTAGGTTTTGTCTTGGCTCCCGCTTGATTACCCCGTTTTGTTTATTTTTTCTGTTGGCCTAAGATATAATCTGTCAGGCAGTTTCCTTTTTGTGGAAACAGAGACGGCGATCATTAGGGTACATATTTGGCCAGAAGATCGAGCGGATGCTGTTCGCATTGCCGAAATTCTTCGATCCAATGGTTTAGACCTCTCCCACCAGCTTTATTATTAGAAGAGAAGTGACGCGGGATGAGAGGAAAGTCCAAGGGATCATCAATCTCGTGTAGCCACTTGGCATCAAAGAACTGGTACGAACCAGTCGGATTGCCATTGGTGGGGGAAACGACGCGCCCGTCGCAGGCCCAATCCCGACCACTTGCGAAAATGAACCAAGTCCGACCGACCAAACCTGCTATTCATAAATAATGGGGTATCCGTCCACCCTGATTAAAGGAACGAGAAAATGACTGGAACTCTTGTTGGCAAGAGGGGGGCGATCGTCATATACTCTCTTCTTGGTCATTTCCCTACTCCAAGTCCGTTCTCATGCATCTGTAGTCTCATTTTCAAAACAAGGAGGTTTTATGATTCGAAAGAGATTCCTCTCTGCAGTTTTTGTCCTGATTGCCTTAGTCGGGCCAGTCTTAGCATTCGCGGGGGATGATGTGGTTGAAACAGGCCGTCTCCTCGCTATCCTACTTGATGCCGGGCGTGGCGCCGTTGCGGCCAACCAGCCGTTGATCAATGATGCAAACAAGGGAGACAAGGGATTTACGCCTGATGTATTCGCCAAGCAACTCGCGGAGAAATTCAAGGCCAGAGCCAACGTGGATCTGGGTAATCTGAAAGGGAGCGGTGTTCCCGAGTTGGCACAAAAGCTTCTTCCGGAACTCGTTGAGGCCGCAAAACAGACGGTCGCTAACAACCAGGATACAATCAACAAGGCCGGTGTCGCATATAAGGGTTTTACACCGGCACATTTCGGGACGCAGACCGCTAGCCTGTTCAGCGCCAAGAGCAAAATCTACATGAAGCAGACAACAACAGATGAGCTACTCCGAAACCCGAAGAATAAGGCAGATGCCTTTGAATCCGGGATGATGAAAAAATTTGGCGAATCTGGCTATCCGCGCCAGGGAGACAAAATCGGGAGCGAGACCGTTGGCGGAGATGTGCGTGTGATGCTGCCCTTGTTCTATGGGAAAGGTTGCTTGGGCTGCCACGGTGGTCCGAAGGGTGAAACGGATGTTTCCGGCTACAAAAAAGAAGGTGCTAAGGAAGGCGACCTTGGCGGGGCTGTGAGTGTTAAGCTGCCTGCCAAATAAGCAATCCCATCACAAGCTGAGAGTCCTGGGAGGTAGTTTCTTTACAAATTTTTATGGGCTTCTGGAAGCCAGAGTGCTTCCGGAAGCCCCAGTAATCATACACGGCCAAGGTTCAGCAGTATTGATTTTCGCCATTAGGCGAGCCCAATGTCTAACCCCTGCAACTGGTTTCCTGGACAGGAAATGAATCCGCTTTTTCTCCTTCCATGCAGATGCCCATCGAATGGTTGAGGGGGTATCGGAGGAGTCCATGAGGATTTATGAATTGTCTAGCGAGTATATTACAATTTCCTTGAGAATTAGGCCAAAAGTGAGGGGGGCGTTTGCAATTTTTTTTGAGCCAAGCCTTTATCTTCATGGCCCCTGGCTCACCAAGTTCATAGTTAGAAATGTTGATCGTTCCTTGTTGTGTCAAACGTTTCTGAAACTTTTTAGCTTTTCATTGACCCTGTTCCCAAATGGGTTTAGATTCGAATTTTTAAGAGCCAAAAAATTTTCTTAAGGGTGTTCATGAAAGATTTTCAACAAATCCCTTACCCAAAATTAAAAAACCCATGCCGTTCCATAAATAAAAATGGAGAAAATTGTATGCGCACCTTAGCGTCTCTGTTGTTCTTCGCGGCTATGAATATTGGATTGTCTTCCGTGTGCTGGGCTGCCGATGCTCCTATTTTTGGAACTTTTGCCCTTTTTGGGGTGCATGAAGACTGGGGGGATATGCCCTTAGAAGAAAGACAAAAAGGAGGGCAGGAGGCGAAAGCCCTGTTGGAATCGTTCAGCAAGCAGGTAACCGTTGATGGCTATTGGACCTATGGGCTGACGACGGATTCCCATTTTATGCTTCGGTTGCATTCCGCCGATCTCCAAGCCAATCAGCAATTACTGACCCAACTCCGGGGGTCTGGCCTAGGCCGGCATGTAGATTTGGTGTACACCATCAGTGGGGTGATCAAGGGGCTAAACTATGCTCCGGATTTTCCGGATTTGCTGGAAAAATTGAAAATGGGGAAATATGAAGGGGAGCCCCCGCAGTATGCGATCATGATTCCCATTCGGAAAAATGCCGCATGGTGGAATCTGTCCAAGGAAGATCGTGTGGCGATGATGAAAGAACATACGCTTCCCACATTGTCCTATCTTAAATCCGTTAAACGAAAGTTATACCATGCTACCGGGCTTTCTGACGCGGATTTCTTGACTATCTTTGAAACCAACAATCTGGTGGATTTTAATAATTTAGTTATTGCGTTGCGAATGGTTCGAGAGGATACCTTTAATGTTCAGCTTGGAGAGCCGACGGTTATTGGAACCATAAAAAGCTGGAATGATATTGTCGACCTCCTTGTGAAATAGATGATTCCGCAGGTTCTTTATGGGTCCCTCATCGTATTGCCCGATTTTGGCAGCCGTGCCGATTGCCAGAACAACCACCCCAAAACCACCAAAAAGGATTAGAAAAAAGGTGATTTTATGGGAGCCCTTGTCGTCCGACTGAAATAATT
>JAOUGQ010000349.1 GCA_029865515.1 Nitrospirota bacterium | reverse complement strand
CCGCGCAAACTTTATGACTCACAATCCACAGTATTATTCTGCACATCCCCAGCGCCAGGTAAAAATCGTGGCTACGATTGGTCCAGCCAGTTCTTCATTCGACATACTCAAACGGCTTCTGGAAGCTGGGGTGAACGTGGCTCGAATTAATATGTCCTATGGCACCACTGAGTGGCATAGGGCCACGATCGAGAAAATCCGGAAAATCTCCAGTGAACAAGGACGGCCGGTTGCCGTGTTGATGGATTTGCAGGGACCGAAAATTCGAATCGGGCTTCTCCCAGAGGAGGGAATCGTCCTAGAACGGAATCAGGAGGTTACACTGGTGCCGGATTCACGCCCTCATCCGGAAGAAACAACACATTCAGGCGGAACACTGGAACTCCCAGTGGAATATCCACAGTTTGCTCATGGGATCCAGATCGGACAACGCATCCTTATTGATGATGGCAACCTGCATCTTGAAGCCGTCTCGCTCAATAATCCACGTGTGAGATGTCGCGTCCTGGTAGGAGGAAAGATGATCTCTCGAAAGGGGATTAACTTTCCCGGCCTGCCGTTGGACATTCAAGGGTTCACGGAAAAGGATGCCGCGGATCTTCAAACAGGCCTGGCGTTGGATGTGGATTACGTGGCCTTATCCTTTGTCCGAACTCCCGAAGATGTTACCCGGGTTCAGGAAATGATGCTTCAGGCAGGCAAAGCCATCCCGGTTATTGCCAAGATTGAACGTCCTGAAGCTGTGCATGATTTAGAACGCATAGTCGAAGTGGCCGATGGAGTCATGGTCGCCAGAGGGGACTTGGCGCTGGAAATGAGCCCGGAAGAAGTGCCTCTTTTGCAAAAACGCATCATCGCGCTCGCCAATCGAATGGGAAAGATTGTCATTACGGCCACACAAATGCTGGAGTCCATGACCCGGAATCCATCTCCCACACGCGCCGAGGCTTCGGATGTCGCCAACGCGGTACTGGATGGCACCGATGCCGTCATGTTATCTGCGGAAACATCGATCGGGACCTTTCCACAGGAGTCGGTTCAGGTCATGGATCGGATTATTCGAAAAACTGAATCTGACACCTTGTATCGACACCACTCAAGAGCGCAGCATCCCGTGAAATATCTTTCCACTCCCGAAGCGGTCTGTCAGGCAGCCGTTTCTCTGTCCCGTGACATCGGAGCTCAAGCCATTGTTGTCTTTACAGAATCCGGACACACCGCCATGTTGGCGGGCAAAAATCGTCCAACAGTGCCGATTATCGCTCTCACTCCTTCCCAAACGATCACCCGCCGGTTGGCCCTTGCGTGGGGCATTGTTCCACTCGAATGTCCTCAAATTGATGACACCGATGAACGAGTCACTGCCGCCCAGGATCAACTAAAAAACCTCGGGCTACTTCATGAAGGCCAGCTCACGGTCATTGTCACCGGTGAACGATTGGGGCATTCCATGGGGACAAATTTAATCAAAGTCCATTTAGTCAGTTAACGTCAGACAAGGAGAAGCCCACAAAGCATGCCCACAAAAATCGTCATCGTCGGAGGAGTCGCGGGTGGGGCTAGCGCAGCAGCCAAGGCAAGGCGAACCAACGAATCGGCCGAAATTGTTATTTTTGAAAAAGGTGCCTACGTCTCCTTTGCCAACTGTGGCCTGCCGTATTATGTGGGAGACACGATTCAGGATCGTGATGATCTTCTGCTGCAAACCCCCGAACGATTTTGGGCACGGTTTCGTGTTCGTGTGCACGTCTTACACGAAGTCCTCCAAATAGATCGAAAAGACAGATGCGTTCGCGTCAAAAATTTGGTGACTCAGGAAATCACTTCCCACCTGTACGACAGATTGATTTTGGCCCCTGGAGCGGGAGCCATCGTTCCCAACATACCCGGCATTCATGCCAGGAACATCTTTACCGTCAAAACCGTTCCCGATTCGGATGCCATTAAGACTTTTCTCACCCATCATTCTTGTCACCGGGCTGTCGTCATTGGCGGCGGGTTTATCGGACTGGAAACGGCTGAAGCCCTGAAGAATCGTGGGATGAGAGTAACCATTGTGGAAAAGGCTCCTCAAATCCTTCCACCGTTTGATCCGGATATGGGAAGACTCGTCGCCTATCATCTTCAAGAGAAGGACGTGGAGATCATTGTCGGCGATGGGATCAAATGCTTTCATCAACATGGTGGGGAACTGGCACAGGAAGCTGAATTGGAAAGTGGCACACGGCTTTCCATGGATCTGGTGATTCTCTCGATTGGCGTCCGTCCGGAATTAAAACTCGCACGTGAGGCCGATTTGGAAATTGGGGTTTCAGGAGGGATCGTCGTCAACGAACGACAACAAACGTCCGATCCCGATATCTATGCGGCAGGGGATGCGGTCGAATCCACTCATTTGGTCACCGGCAAACGAGCCAGGATTCCCTTAGCCGGACCTGCAAACAAACAGGGACGGGTCGCCGGCGCGAATGCCGCAGGTGGAGATTTACAGTTCCATGGTGCGTTAGGTACAGCTATTGTTGAGAGCATGGGCATTACCGCAGGGAAAACCGGCTTGGCCGAACACGAGGCAAAGGCACATGGATTCAACTACTTTGTTTCCGTGACACATCCCTTGGATCACGCCGGATACTTTCCGGGGGCAGAAGTGCTTCACATCAAATTAGTCGTTGAGCATAAAACAGGGAAACTCTTAGGGGCACAAATCGTGGGAGAACATGGGGTCGACAAGCGCATTGATGTCCTGGCGACTGCCTTACACGCCGGCATGCGTGTCCAGGACCTCGAACAACTCGATCTCGCGTATGCCCCGCAGTTTAATTCTGCAAAAGGGCCGGTCATCATGGCTGGGTTTGTAGCCGCCAACACCTTACGGGGAGAGGTGAAGACAATCACGGCTGAAGAGTTACAGATAAAGCAGGCGGCAAATGGGTCGCTCCAACTGCTGGATGTCCGATCCCCGGAAGAATACCAGGAGGCTCATCTTCCTCAGGCCCGTCTCGTTCCCGTTGACGAATTGCGGGAGCATCTCCTGGAGTTAGATCCCACCAGAGAAACCGTTGTGTATTGCCGGGTCGGATTACGCGGCTACCTCGCTGCACGCATTCTCCTTCAACACGGGTTCACCAAGGTCTACAACCTCACTGGAGGCTATCTGAGTTTTCAGGGAAAATAGATAATCATGCCACATTTATCCCTGTGGAAACTTTGTTCCCTTATCGCGTTAACCCATTAACTGTTAAGGATTAACGACTCTTTATCATTTCTGCCTCCTTATGCACACTCTTCTTCGGTAAACCTACGGAAATCGTTCTATTTTTCTTTTTCTCGTGTGAGTACTCAAGATGGTGTTGATTTTGCTATGGTTCCTCATGAGGAGATTAGAGCCTGCTTTTT
>JAOUGQ010000002.1 GCA_029865515.1 Nitrospirota bacterium | reverse complement strand
CCAGTCTGCGGGTAGGAGGTAAAACCCGATTGTGGCAAAGACGGGAAGGAGGGCTAATCCTGCGGCTCTTTCTTTATGGGGTGTCACATGCGTTCGATGGGCATGGAAAGCAAAATTGGTTCTTGGTGAAAACCTGCTGAACTCTCCAATTTCATTGATAGCGCAAGGCTTCAGCGGGATCCAATTTTGAGGCTTTCATGGCTGGAAACAAGCCGAATCCCACACCGACCCCGACGGCAAAACCAAATGCAATGAGAATAGCGGTGGGCTGGACCACTGCGCCCCAATCTCCTCCACCCGGCATGGCCTTGGCAACTAAATCCCCGATGCCATAGGCTGCGAGAATGCCCACGAGAATGCCAAGGCATCCGCCGATCACACTGATGGTTGTGGACTCAATGAGAAATTGCAAAAGAATATCCTGACGTTTAGCCCCTATGGCCTTGCGCAGGCCAATTTCCCTGGTTCGCTCGGTGACGGTGACGAGCATGATGTTCATGATGCCGATGCCGCCGACGAGCAGGGCAATGACGGCAATTCCCCCAAGCACAATTCTAAAGGTCAAAAGCGTTTGGTCCACCGCACTGAGAAATTCTCCCTGATTCCGGATACGGATGTCGTCCACTCCTTCATGACGTTGAACCAGGAATTGATGTAGTGCCCCGGAGATTTCATCCATATGCTGCCGGTTTGGAACATGAATGATCATCGATTGGATTTTGTCGGTTCCCTTAAAAAACCGTAGGGCCGTACTGATAGGGATGATCACCATTTCATCATAATTATGCCCATAAATTTCACCTTTGGGTTCCATGACGCCGATCACCGTAAACCGTTGATCGGCAATTTTTACTTCCTCTCCGATGGCTGGTTGGGATCCAAAGAGTACCTCGGAAATGGTGTGTCCTAAAATTAATGACCTGTTCCATTCTCTGATGTCGGTGGATGAGATAAATCGTCCCGAATCGGGACGAAAGTTTCGGATCTCGCTATATTCAGGGGAGGTGCCGGTGATTCGTCCGCTGTAATCACGCTCCCCGGCCTTTAATTGACCATCCAGCTCAATAATGGGAGCAACGAGGAGATCCGGGAAACGTTGTTGAATGGCCAGGGTGTCGTCATAGCGGAGTTCCGTATTTCTGCCAGCAAAGAGATGCCGCTCTTCAACGGTCAAGCGTTTTTTCCAGACAAATAATAAATTGGTGCCCATGCGTTCCAGAGAATGCACCAGCCATGCTTGGCCTCCTTCTACAATGGCGATCATCGTAATGACGGCCGCGACTCCAATAATCACTCCTAACATGGTGAGCCCCGAGCGAAGCGCATTGCCGGAGAGATTTTTCAGCGCATCTAAGAAAATTGAACGTAACACAGATGTTACCCCAGCACCGGTGCAGCCTGATACGCCGGCTCATCTGCCACGATTCTGCCATCAGACAAGGTGATGCGGCGTTCTGCCCGCTCTGCGATGAGTGGATCATGTGTAATCATGACAATCGTTTGCCCTTGATGGTGAAGTTGCTCAAAGAGGGCAAGGATATCCTTGCCTGATTGACTGTCCAGGTTTCCCGTTGGCTCGTCAGCCAGTAGGAGGGGAGGGCTGTTGGCCAACGCACGAGCGATTGCCACCCGTTGCTGCTGGCCTCCCGATAACTGATTGCTGTAATGAAGTAGACGGTCTTGCAGCCCGACCCTGGTTAATAATTCCCGCGCTTTATCCTGTTGGGCCTTCCGTGAGACACCGGCATACATCAGAGGAAGTTGCACATTTTCCAATGCCGTTTTCCGTGCGAGTAAATGAAATGTTTGAAAGATGAACCCGATTTTTCGGTTGCGGATGCCGGTCAGGCTGGCGTCGGGAAGGGAGTTGACATGGTCTCCATCCAGCCAGTATTCCCCACTTGTGGGACGGCTTAAACAGCCGACAATATCCAGGAGTGTCGTTTTCCCGCTTCCGGACTGACCGATAATGGCGACAAATTCTCCCCGCTCAACCTGGAGGTTGATGTCGATCAATGCCGGCACGTCGACTTGCCCGGCTTTGTAGATTTTGTCAATGTGCTTGAGCTGGATCAGCATGTTCAAAGTTTCTTGCTGCCCTATCGACGAGCCTCTTCCTTTTTAAATGAAGGGATGAAAACCTGGTCGTGCTCTTGAAGCCCTTTGGTGATGATGGCCTGCGTGTCGGTCCGGAATGCCACACGAACCTTGCGGGTTTGAGGTTGGCCTTCTGACATCACTTCGACCACGTCATCTCCATTTTCAACTCGCAACACCTCCAGCGGAATGGTGAGCACATCTTCCAGCCGTTTCGTTTCGATATCAATGTTTGCGGTAAGCATAGGCTTCAGGGCGGGATGAGAATTTTCAATATCAATAGAGATTTCATAAGTGACAAGATTGTTTTCCTTCACCCCTTGAGTGGCTATAGCCCTGACCCGGCCCTTAAAGAGTTGTCCCGGTAAGGCATCTAATCGAATGTCGACGGGTTGTCCGACCGAAACCCTTGGTATATTGACTTCGTTGATTTTCGCTTTGACCACCATGTGCGAGAGATCGGCAATTCGCATGAGGACTGTTCCTCCGCCGAATGTGGCTGTTCCTGAGGTGATGATTTCACCGGTATGGACGAGAATTTCCAGGACAGTCCCTTGGGAGGGCGACCGGACCTGAAATTCTTCAGGCCGGGTTTTTGAAACGGAGCCTTCGCGGTACCGTTCAAACAATTCCTGATTCCCGCCTAATGCCAGTAAGAGTTGCCGCTCCGCCAATTCCAGACGAACCAGGGATTGTTGATAGTCCCGTTGAGAGAGTTCCAATTCTTTTTGAGGAATAAACCCTTTTTGAAACAAGGATTCTGCACGGACCCATGCTCGATGAGCGGTGTCCACGTTTAACCGTTCTTCTTGGATGCCGGCCCGAAGCTGGGCCACCGTGCGGGCTTGGCTGGATTCCTGTCGAATAATCCCTAAAATTTGATCTTTTTGCACTTCCTGCCCCGCCGTCACAAATAATTGGGCGACTTCCCCGGAAAATTGAGATTTTATTTCAATGGTCTGTGAGGGCAGGATCGTTCCTGTTTCAGATACCTTCGTCTGTAGCGAGGTACGGACGACTTCGACTAGTTTGCGAGGTGTGGTGTCGGAAGGACGTTGGTCTGTTGACCGTAAATATTGCAACACCGCAAGGGAGGCTCCTACGAGCACCAAGATGGTGAGTACCCAGGATGTTTTGTTCATATCAAAAATGAGCCCATGCTTTTTTCTTCACCAGACGTGGGTAGATCCATTCACATGGTAACAAGTCTGGAGAAGGACTGTGAACTTAAAAGACGGGGGTATTCGAAAATGGCCACCCCCTGGAAGCTCTCTCGCCCCAATGTGCGAAGACTTGCGTGTTGACAGTGGCAAGGCCGCACGAAGCGAGAAGGATGAGCCGCACGACTCGGGCAGAGAATTCTATGAGCGAGGAAAACGCGACATCCGGATCCTTCGGCAGGGCTCAAGGCCTGCTTTCCCCACATTTCAATTACTGGACTTCAATGTGGTAGTGCTCGAGAGTCGAAGCGGTGACGAGTCGGAGACGGGATAATGATTGGTTGTAATCGAGAATGGCTCGTAATTCCCTTCCCCTGGCTATTCTCAGGTCCCTTTGAAATTCTAAAACCAACCGGGTGGTGCTGAGTCCGAGGTTCAGGCGTTCCTCTTCAGCCTTGAGTTGTCTTTCGGAGAGTTGGCGAGCGGTTTGATTGGTCCGGGTGCGTTTGAAGCTGGTCTGAACCTGACGAATGGCTTCTTTGACGTCAAGGATGATTTGTTGGCGAACACGCAGGAGGGAGACCTGGCTTTGTTGTGTCTCCAACACCCGCCGTTGATATTGGCTTTGGGCCGAGCGGTTTCCTAATGGGTAGCTGAGTACGAGCCCTCCCCCCATGTTGTAGAAATCAGTGCTGCCTAAACGGTCCAGATTATCTCCTGGATTTTTGCCCAGACCGCTGAGACCAAGACTCCCCTGAAAGGCGATATCGGGCAGAAGCTGGTTTTTGGCAAAGCGGGTGTTGACGGTGGAGGTTTCAATGTTTTTTTGGGCTTGCAGGATTTCCGGGCGATGTTCGAATGCCGATTGAAGGCTTTCCTTGAGCGGCGTCTCCTGACGTTGTTGAACGGGTGGGTCGAGCGGGACGAGGGGTGTGGTTTGGGTCAGATTGTATTCCGAATTGTTGAGGAGACGCCGAAGTTGGTCTTCCTGGTCCAGTACTGTTTTTTGGGCCAGTAAAATTTGTTCGACCTGGTTGGCCACTCCGGCTTGAGCCTGGAGGGCTTCGACGTCGGCCATCACCCCGGCCTTGACCTTCGCGCGATTGCTGGCCAGTAGTTCTTCTGCGGCTTGTAGGGTCGCACGGGTCACTTTTAAATTTTCGCGGGCAAAGACCAGTTCCCAGTATGCCTGTTCAACTTGAGCGATCACTGACAGAACCTGGTTGACGAGCGTGAGTTGTTCCAGGTCTGCCGCATTTCGTGCGAGGGTGATTTGGACTTTGGTAATGGTCGGCCCGAAGTTGCGAAGAAGCGGTTGCGTCAGATCGAAGCGGAGGTTGCTTGTATAGGATGGGTTAAACAGAAAACTGGTTTCTCCTGCCACGGAGTTCCGGTTGGTATCAAACTTCAGATCGTACGATCCTCCGGTGAGCAGCTTTTGCTTTATTCCCAACCCTAAATTTGTATCATTTTGATCAATCTTGTCAGGCTCTGATCCCACGGTGGCGCCACCGAAGCCGAAAATGGGTCTATTGAGTGGGGAGACATTCCGGTCGTACCGTCCGCTTAACTGGACCGTGGGGTCGAATTGTGCTTGTTGGAAGATAATATCGGTGAGTCGAACATCTCTGCTCTGTCGACTCACCTGAATGTCGAGATTATGTTCCAGGGCCTGCATGACGGCTTCCTGTAACGTCAGCGTGATGACGGAATCAGAAGGCAGGAGTTCTGTGAAAGTCAGGTCCTCATTGCTAGAGATGCTTGAGGAACTGCTTCCACTTACGGGTGCCCCACCTAGTAATACCAGGGTCAGGCATGCAAGAAAAACCAATCGAGGCATAAAACGGATTATCATGATCCGGCTCATACGGGATCTTTAGGGAGAATCAATGAGATGACCCTTGTTCAACCTATCAAAGCCTGCCGGTTTCCGCAATTTTTTTATTGGAATGTCTAGACAGAGTCCAGCACGTACGCCTTGCCTCTTTCTGCTGGCGATTACCCGTGAAAATGTCGGGCGTGAGGTGGAGCACTTATTATGATAAGCACTCACGTATGTTTACGAAGTTGGCTCTTCTATGTAATAAACAAGCAAAAACTGAACTGGACCGACTGGTTTGGATGATAGGAATGGGGCTTGGTTGAGTTGTAACCAAGGGGTTGTGGACTTCCGGCGAGAATGCGTATCATCGTAGGCGTTATGGGTTGAGCCGTTTATTAATTTCATTTATTTTTAAGAGTAGGGATGGTCATGAAACAAGAGCGATTGAGCCGGTCTGTGAGACATTTCATTTATAGGGTATTTTCTGGTCAGGGGGTGGGGGGCACACGAAATCATTTTACCGGTTTTGGACGGATAGTCGTGATGGCCATGAGCCTTTTTTTGATCGGTGTCTCAGAGGGGTTTGCTGAGGATCACCCTCAGGAGCTTCCGAAGCCTTTCCATAAAACCACCCCCCCGCTTTTCCAAGAATGGAATTTTGACCAATCTTCTTCAAACGGGTTGCCGGAGGGCTTTACGCAGGCTGTTGGCGGGACTTCAGGAGAAGGGGAGTGGTCAGTGAAAGAAGACGCCACCGCTCCCAGTCGCCCTCGCCTGGTGGAACAGCGGTTACACTGTCGTGAGGGTTGGTGCTATCAGTTACTTGTGGCTGAAGGCGTGGTGGCTGAATATGTGGATCTCTCGGTCCGGATTAAACTCGAGTTAGGAACTTCGTCTGGCAAAGCCGGATTGGCCTATGGGATTCAGGATGACAACAATTTCTATGCGGTCGTCGTTGAACCCAAAACTAACGAGGTTGTGGCCTATGTAGTGAAGGATGGTCAACCAACTGAATTAGCGAGGGAGGTCCTCATTCCTTCACCATCAGACTGGCATTTTCTTCGGATTCAACGAAATACCATTATCAGTAAGGAATTTACCGAAATCTTTTTCGATCATCACCTCATGATTGACGTGTACGATCAATCCTTCAGAAAGGGCAAGTTGGGCTTGGTGGCGATGGGGGATGGAGGGTTTTCCTTTGATAATCTTCGTGCAATGGAAATGATGACAAACCGCCCCCTTTCCAGGCCTTCGGCCTATTAGGCTGAATGATTCTATCGGACGTCAGGCTCCAGTTTGCCTAAGATAAGGGTTAACAAGGCTTCGGGGCTTGTTGCTTCAAGAATTAACGCCCGGTTGGCCGTGGTGACGAAACCCTCTTGGACTTGATGATCCAAAAATCCCAATAGGCCATCAAAAAATCCAAAGCAATTCAACAGCCCGCAGGGCTTGTGGTGAAGTTTCAACTGGGCCCAAGTCACCATTTCGCAACATTCTTCAAGTGTCCCAAACCCGCCTGGTAACGTGATGAAACCGGCTGACAGATCGGCCATGAGGGCTTTCCGTTCATGCATGGTGTTCACGATATGGGTGGTGGTGAGATTGGGGTGTAAGAGTTCTTTCTCTGCCAGATGGCTTGGAATGACTCCGATGACCGTTCCTCCCTCGTGCAGTACGGTTGAAGCCAGCACGCCCATCAGGCCAATATTCCCCCCACCGTAGACCAATCCTATGCCCTTTTGGACAAGTGCGTGGCCCAATCGCTCAGCCATGTTGGTAAAGCCGGGATGGTGCCCTAGACTTGAACCGCAGAAGACACAGAGATAACGCATGATACAGGGGCCTCTTTCATTGGCTATCGAGACGGGTACACTTTCCAGAAGAATGGCGTGTTCAATCTGAGTCAGGTGCAGTGAGGGAAAGACAAAACGCCATGCGCCCTCAAGTTAGTTGGGTATGGGAAGAGCGGTCAAGGCATAGGGGTTGATTCGTGAGCCATTTAAGTGAATGCCCCAATGGAGGTGTGGGCCGGTGGCTCTTCCACTGGCTCCTACTTTTCCCAGGGCTTCTCCTTTTTGAATGGCTTGGCCAGACTTGACGTCAATCTCCGAGAGATGAAAGTACATGGAAAACAGTCCCACTCCATGATCCAGGACGACACCCTTTCCCGAGAAGAAGTGGTTCATCGTTTTCACGACCGTGCCCTTGTTGATGGCCTGGACCGGAGTTCCATTTGGCGCCGCAATATCTTCTCCGGAATGAGGCCGGCGGGGTTGTCCGTTAATGACTCGACGACTGCCAAACACGCCTGTCACTTTCCCATTGACGGGCTCAAGAAAAGGACCATCCCATAAGGGAAGAGCGCTGATATGGTGAAAGGCTTCTGCCAGTTCTTTCTGTTCTTGTTGGACCCGCTTTAAGGTTTTGGGGTCAAGATCGACTTTGTCTTTCGGGAGGGTCAGGTGTTGGACGGCATAGTGTTCTTTGATGATTAAGACGGAGTAGCTGAGATGATCCGTCCCGCTGTTGGTATGGACATTGACACTTAACTCCTGCAAGCCCGGTGGATCTTCCATATCAATTCCCACGATTCCTGCAAAACGGCCATCGGAATTCTGAAAAAATGGGATCTTCCGTTTTAAAAACATGCCACTTACTTTTGCCTCTGGATCGGCTACCGGAACTTCGATCCAGAGGACTTGCCCCTGCTTTCCACTGAATTGGCCGTCAGCTCCTGGTCGGTGGCGTTCTGCGCTGGGGACAATCTGAATAGGGAAAATACTGGCGATCAGCAAGCAGACGACAAACAGCACTTTCCAGGAGAATGCAGGATGAGGTGGTGGGGATGGAGGCAACACGCGATTCATGGATAGAGCCGGCTGTGGGGAACTTGGCTGAGCAATTCTTCCACCCGTCGGTTAAAAGGACAGAAAGGATCCATGCAGAGAATGGTTTCTTCCCAGTATCCGTTTAGTTTGAGATAGGTCCAATCCACAGTATACGACCGATTTTTTGCACGGGCAAATCTGATGAAATCCCCCCGCACCTTTGCCCGTGTGGTTTGAGGAGGAATCGTTTTTGCTTGCTCAATTGCCTCCTCATCAACCATTTTCCTGATGTGATTTCGTTCAGCTAACAGATGAAAGAGGCTTCGCTGTCGATTAATGTCATGGTATTGCAGGTCCATCATGCCCAATCGGGGGTCATCCCATCCACAGGATTTATTGGCCATGTAGTTTTCTAAGAGCCATTGTTTGGTGATCCAGTCGATTTCCCGAACCAGTTTCATTGGCGAAACTTCAAGCAGGTTCAGAACTCGACCCCATTCATAATGGATCTCTGACATCACTTTATTCGGAGGTTGCGATTCTAAATACTCACCAGCCCGCTCCCAGAAAATTCGTTGAATTTCTAATGCGCTCAGGTTTCGCCCATCTTCCAGTTTGATCGTCCTCTTCAGGGTAGGATCGCGGGAGATGTCTCGAATGGCTTTGACAGGTTCTTCTAACTCAATATGAGGGATGGTGAATCCTTCTTCGATCATTGAGAGTACGATCATTGCCGTTCCCACCTTCAAATAGGTGGAAAATTCAGACATATTGGAATCGCCGAGAATGATATGAAGCCGACGGAATTTTTCCGCGTCGGCATGCGGTTCGTCCCGTGTGTTGATGATGCTGCGGGAGGACGTGGTGGAGGATGATGTTTTTTCGTGGATATGCTGAGCGCGTTGGGAGATGAAAAATTGGGACTTCCCCGACACTTTAAGAATTTTTCCGGCTCCCGAAAAAATTTGGCGGGTTACGAAAAAAGGGATGAGCTGTTCACTGACTTTCCAAAAGTCCACATCCCGGCGCATGAGGAAATTTTCATGACAACCGTAGGTGTTGCCGAGGGAATCCGTATTGTTCTTGAATATAAAAATTTCGCCGGAAAGCCCTTCTTCACGTAAGCGTTCCTCGGCGATGGGGAGACAACTTTCTAAAATACGCTCTCCCGCTTTGTCGTGGATGATGAGATCAATCAGGTCATCGCATTCGGGAGTGGAATATTCAGGATGGCAGCCGGTGTCCTGGTAGAATCGTGCCCCATTGGTCAGAAAGGCATTCGAGGGCCAGCTATTGGGGATGAGTCCCTCAAAAATGTAACCGAGGATTTTTTCAATGGGAAGATAGACTCGCCCATTTGGCGAAAATGTCAGGCCGTATTCACTTTCAAGGCCAACGATTCGTTTCATCATACCCGGAGGTTTCCTTCCTCCAAGGCCCTCAAGGAAATGATGGAAAATCCATCACCGGCGTTCTCCTCCTCGCTCGAAGGCCTCACCCTACCAATCTGTTTATCTCATCCTCTTTGTTTTGCGCAGTCTTTCTCAACCGTCTTCTTAAGAAATTCCTTGTTTATTTTATGGGGACTCTTGGAATGGATTGCTCTTAAAACCATTGGGAATTTTTCACAATCCCTCTAATCAGAATACACCGCCATCAATTAATGTTCAACTGAGGGACAGAGCAGGGACGGGGAGGATTAAGCCAGAATTTGGGAGGCTTCGGGAGTCGGAACCCGGCGGAACTTTCTACCTTTTCGTGTGCGGTCAAGGAGGGCGACTTCCAGGCCTTCCAGGCTGGATTTGGGATCAGCGCCACGCTCAAAGGCGTGTTGGCATAGTGTTAAGGCCTCTTTTAGAGACGGACACGTTTCAGAAGTTTCTTTTCGAAGTAAGGTCAATATGGCTTCGGATCGTCCCCCGATGGCGGTAAATTTTCGTTCATCTACAATACTGCCATCAAACGAAATTCGGTATAACTCATTGCGTTCGGGTGTCTCCCCGACCTGAGCCAAGAGCAGTTCCACTTCGTAGGGTTTCATTTCCTGGCTAAAGAGGGTGCCAAGAATTTGCGAATAGCCATTAGCTAGTGATCGTGCAGTCACATCCTCTCGGCTATACATCATGCCTTTGACGTCGGCATGTTGAATGCCGGCTTTCCGGAGATTTTCAAATTCGCTGTATCGCCCAGCGCCGGAAAAGGCGATGCTGTCATAGATCTCAGAGATTTTAAACAGAGAAGCGCTAGGGTTATCGGCCACAAACAACACTCCATCCGAATATTCCATGGCGATGATTGAGCGGCCTTTAGCAATGCCTTTTTTGGCATACTCCGCCCGGTCTTGCATCATTTGTTCGGGTGAAACGTAATAGGGCAGGGCCACTGTTTAAGTCTCCTGTTGCTGGTTTAATAATGCTTCGCACACCGCAGCTAACTGTGGTTCCTCCACATCCCGAACTCCCTGGCGATCAACCAATTTAACGGTCGGGAATATCCGTCTAAGCAGATCTGGTCCCCCGGTGCCGACATCTTCTTCTGCGGCATTGAGTAAGGCTCGAAGCGCCATACTGACGGCTTCGTCCTCCGACAAATTTTTTTTCCAATACTCTTTTAAAGTCGATCGAGCATCTTTTCCGCCGGAACCGACGGCATGAAATTCGGTGTCCTCGTACCGTCCCCCCGTAATGTCATATTTGAAGAGCCGTCCGATTTCTCGCTTATGGTCATAGCCCACAAATAGCGGAATAACCACGAGTCCCTGCAAAACCATGGGAAAATTAGCCTTAACCATATGTCCCAACCTGTTGGCTTTCCCTTCGCAGGTTAAGGGTTGTCCGTCAAGTTTTTCATAGTGTTCCAGCTCGATCCGAAAAAGTTTAGCCATTTCCACGCAGGGGCCGGCAGCTCCGGCAATAGCCATGGCCGAATAGTCATCGGTTTGAAACACCTTTTCCATTCGGTTGGCCGCAATTTGATACCCTTCGGTGGCGCGGCGGTCCCCGGCGATTGCTACGCCATTTTGAAAGGTGAAGGCCAGAACGGTCGTGCCGTGGGGCCAGGGGAGGTGCTTGGAAGTCAATGGAGAATCCGCCAACCCTTGTTGGGGAAGGAGAGTTCCCCACCGCGCCATGGGGAGCAATTCGGGTCGTTGCGATGCGAGGTATTGATAAAAACTGGAACAGGGGTCAGCGGAAAAATGTGGGAACGAGATGTTGTCAGAATGCATGCCGACCTCAAAGATGCCCTATAGAAAGTATTCCTGGCCTCATTCGTTAATTCCCGAGTCGGGATAATAACTGATCCACCGACGTAATGTCCTGAAACAATTCTTGCGTGAGCTGTTGGGTGCCACGATATGGATCCATCAGGGGAATACGCTTGATGGTGGAGTTTCCTGAATCAAGGAGGACGGAAGTCCAGCTCATGCCGTACACCTGGCGTGGGAGCCATTTTAAGCATTCGCCACGGAAAAAAGCACGGGTAAGGGTCGGGGCGGCCTGTCGAGCCCGTTCGATTTCCTGATCGAGCGTCAGGCGTTCCATTTGGCCGGTCCGTTCCAATGTGTAGTACAACCCTTTGTTTTGACGCACATCATGATATTGCAAGTCCATCATCGCAACCCGTGGATCTTTCCAGGAGCATTGCTTCCGATCCATATAGGACCGAATCAATGCATGTTTCGCGACCCAATCCACTTCGCGTCGAAGTTCGAAGGGATCGCGTTCTAAGGTATCTAATACTGATTCCCAGCGGATCAGGACTTCTTTGGTCATAGGGGATAATTCTCTGGTCCGATAGAAGTCATGGGCTGATTGAAGAAATGCCCGCTGAATGGCAATGGCAGAGGTGTGTTGCCCATTGTGAAGGGGTAGCGAGGATTTTACGGCAAGATCCCGTGATACCTCCTTGATTGCCTTGACGGGATCGGCCAATTCAATATGAGGAAGAGGCCCTCGATGTTCCAGCATGTCCATAATGATGGCGGTGGTGCCGACTTTTAAAAAGGTCGATACTTCCGACATATTGGCGTCTCCCACGATGACGTGGAGGCGCCTGTAATGGGATTGATGGGCATGGGGTTCGTCACGGGTGTTGATCAGTGGACGATTCACCATCGTATTGAGATCCAGCAGACATTCAAAGAAATCGGCACGCTGAGAGATTTGATAGGCAATGGGATCTGTGCCGTTTTCCGCTCCGACTTTCCCCGCGCCACAAAAGATTGGCCGTGAGACAAAGAAAGGGAGGAGGACCGCTGCCACATGCTCAAATGGAATCTGGCGGGACAAAATATAATTTTCATGGTATCCGAAGCTGTTGCCTTTTCCATCAGAGTTGTTGCGGTAGACCAGAAATTCCTCGTCTCCCAAGCTGCCGTTCAGGTTGGCCAAACACTCGGCTACGATGTGGTCGCCGGCTCGCTCATAGGCGACGACTTCACGAGGATTGCTGCATTCGGGGGTAGAATATTCCGGGTGGGCCCCATCGACGTAGAGGCGCCCGGCATTTGGTAGGATTTTGTTGAGTTGACGATTATAGCTGGAGCCCGGCCGCTCGGGTTCGCCTTCGACCAGAAAACCGCGGGCATCCAGGAACGGATTTTCGTTTTCGTAATCCCACAGGGCGGTTGGAGCGGGAAGATGGGGACAGTGACTGATTAAACGAAGAGAGTTCGCCACGGGATCAGGGTTGCCGGGGGAGCGGGCAATAATCCCGAATTCAGTTTCAGTTCCAAGGATTCGCAGCAAGGAGACCTCATGGAGAGCAGCAGAACATGGTTAAAAGTAATGCCCGACGCTGATGGTTTCTATTTCTCTGGGCTCTGAATCTTCATCTGTGGTTAAGGTGCGCACATGCACGATTTTTTCGCCTTTTTTGCCTGCAATTTTAGCCCAATCATCCGGATGGGTGGTATTGGGTAAATCTTCCTGTTCCTTGAATTCTTCCCGGATGCCACGCAAAAAGTCATCGCTTTTGAGGCCTTTGTCCCCACCGGAAATTGCGCGCTTGATGGCCAGTTTTTTAGCCCGTGAGACGACACTTTCGATCAAGGCGCCACTGGCAAAATCTTTGAAATACACGGTTTCTTTTTCACCATTGGCATAGGTGACTTCTAGAAATTGATTTTCTTCCGTCAGGGCATACATCGCTTCTATTGTGGTCTCGATGAGGTGCCGGACGAACGCTTCCCGATCATGACTATGCTGGGCCATCTCGGCTTCGGCAAGAGGAAGGTCTGAGAGAAGATATTTTCCTAGGATATCCTTGGCACTCTGCTTGTCTGGCCTTGGGATCTTGATTTTGATATCCAGGCGTCCGGGTCTCAAGACCGCTGGATCAATCAGATCTTGTCGGTTACTGGCACCGATGACGATGACGTCTCGAAGGCTCTCCACTCCATCGATTTCGGATAAAAATTGGGGAACGATGGTGGATTCAATGTCGGAAGAAATTCCCGTCCCTCTTGTCCGGAACAACGCATCCATCTCATCAAAGAATACGATGACAGGATTGCCGTGAGAAGCCTTCTCTTTCGCTTTCGCAAACACTTCGCGAATTTGACGCTCGGACTCACCGACGTATTTGTTGAGTAACTCGGGCCCCTTGATATGAAGGAAGTAACTTCGAACGTCTTTGCCTTTGAGGTGTCCGAGTTTTTTGGCGATGGAGTTTGCCACAGCTTTGGCGATCAGGGTTTTCCCGCAGCCCGGTGGACCGTAGAGGAGAAGGCCCTTTGGTGGAGATAAACGGTGTTCTGCAAAAAGGTCAGGATAAAGAAATGGTAATTCGACGGCGTCTTTCACCTGTTCCAGCTCTTTTGCTAACCCGCCAATTTGGTCATAGTTAATATCTGGAACTTCCTCGATCACGAGTTCTTCCATTTCACCTTTTGGAAGTTTTTCGATGAGGTACCCGGAACGGGGTTCAAAGAGCAGGTGGTCACCTACACTCAAGTCCTGCTGTTTGAGGGCATCGGAGACTTCGACCACTCGCTCATCATCTAAATGGAGGCTGACGACGGCGCGCCCATCCTCTAAGAGTTGCTTGAGGTGCACGATTTCGCCTTGCGGATCATACCCGCGAGCTTCAATGACGTTGAGGCCTTCGTTCACGATGACCTCTTGGCCTTTTCTGAGTGATTCCGGCTGAATGGACGGATGAAGGTTGACCCGCAATTTTCTTCCGCCGAGGGAGACATTCACGGTTCCGTCCTCATTGGTGTTATAAAAGACGGCAAAGGTCGAGGGAGGGGCTGTGAGTTTATCGACTTCTTTTCGAAGGGCTTCGATTTGGGCTTTGGCTTCCTGAAGGGTGGTAACCAACTGCTCATTTTGGCGCTGAGAAAGGTGTAACTTATGCCGGGATTCATGGAGTTGCCGCATTTCGAGTTCCATGGATTCAATCTCGGTCCGTAATTTCTCAATCTCACGGATATGTTCGTCTGATTTACGAATTCCCATTGGTGTATCCTACCTGGTTCTACATTTCGAAGATACCGAGAGACCTTTCCTCCTTTGAAGAAGGCTCTGTCTTGGCTGTGGGTTGGATGGTAATTGGGAAATCATGAAATTCATTCTATGGGAAGATCTTACCACCCAAAAAAAATTAGGGTCAACCAAACACATGGGATGTGAGCGACCAAAAAAGTTGACAATTCAGGATAACCGTGCAAGCAATTCCCTGGTGGTGTCTGGTATTGAGGACGCTTGCAGAATGGAGGAAATGACAGCGACTCCGTAAGCACCCGATGAGAGAACGCGAGGGATCCGGGTTGGGGAGATTCCGCCGATGGCAAAGATGGGCAGGCGAATGGTTCGACAGGCTTCATGAAGGACTTGGACTCCCAAGGGTGGTCCATACGGTCTTTTCGAGGGAGTATCAAAAATAGGACCAAGTACGATGAAGTCAGCCCCTTCCTCTTCTGCGATCTGGGCTTCTTGAATAGAGTGAGTCGAGATGCCGATGAGACGTTCGGGTCCCAACAGACGACGAGCTACGGAAACGGGGAGGCTATCTGACCGAAGATGAACTCCATCGGCTCCCAGGGCGATGACCAGATCGATGCGATCATTCAACAAGACTGTGCCTTGATGTTGCTTGACAAGAGGCATGAGAAGGCGAGAGAGGGCAATCAGGTCAGGGGTCTCAAGGTCTTTTTCCCGTATTTGAACCATCCGGACCCCGGCTTCTACCGCTTGGGTTACGATGGAAGGCAGAGAACGCTGAAGGGTATGGTGGCGGTCGGTTAGGAGGTAGAGTCGGGGAAGAGTTTGGGAGGTCATTCCCAAAGATGACTACAGCATGCCCTCGATCGGGCTGCTGGCAGTGGCGTATAACTTTCTGGGAATTCTTCCGGCTTTAAACGCCAGGCGTCCAGCGTCGACGGCATATCGCATTGCCGTAGCCATCATCAACGGATTTTTGGCTCCGGCAATAGCCGTATTCATTAACACGGCGTCGGCTCCATATTCCATGGCTAGGGCGGCATCCGAGGCGGTCCCCACGCCGGCGTCCACGATGACGGGTACATTTACAGTTTCAAGAATAATTTTGAGATTGTAAGGATTGCGAATGCCTAACCCCGAACCGATCGGAGCCGCGAGGGGCATCACAGCGGGACATCCGATGTCGACTAATTTTTTAGCGACAATGGGGTCATCATTAGTATAAGGCAATACCACGAAGCCTTCCGCGATGAGAATTTTTGCGGCTTATGAGGCCGGCGGTATCAGGAAACAGTGTGCGTTCGTCCCCGATCACCTCTAATTTCACCAGGTCTGAGACCCCTGCAGCGCGAGCAAGGCGGGAATAGCGAACTGCATCTTCGACGGTGTAACACCCGGCGGTATTGGGCAGGATGGTGTATTTTTTCGGATCGAGATAATCCAGTAAATTTTCTGACTTGTTATCGGTAATATTAACTCGACGAACGGCAACCGTGACCACGTCAGCGCCGGAAGCCTCAATGGCTTTTCTGGTTTCCTCAAAGCTCTGATATTTTCCTGTTCCGACCCAGAGACGGGAGCGAAATTCCCGGCCTGCAATGATTAACGGATCCTGATTCATCTTTGCCCCTTCAGGCGACTCAGGCGGGAGAACCGCCTCCGATGAAACTTAAAATTTCAACCGTGTCCCCGTCATGAAGATTCCAAGTGGGGAAGTCGCCGCGGTCCACTATTTTGAGGTTGATCTCTACTGCGACTTGGTCTGAACGGAGATTGAGCTTTTGAAGAAGTTGGGTAACCGTGAAAGGTTCTTCCGCCTCCTGATGCTCTCCATTCACGACGATTTTCATAAACATCTACTGACACAAAATTTCCTGTAAACCACGATATGCCAGCATCTCATCCTACGGGACTTTAGAAATTCTTGTCAATGAAATGAAGGCCGCTTGTGATGGCGGGGGTTGGTCCGTGCGGGGAATGGGGCTTTTCTACATGAACTGGTTTTGTGGGCTGAATCTGACATAAAATAAATATTTCAACTCTGAACATAGTTCGTGTTGGCAGGGAACTCCCATTAGGAATGAGTCGTTCGTGATGAATGAAAACGTGAATCAGGATTTAATGGCCATTTTCCTGTCGATGGCCGGACTGTTGGCATCAAGAGGAGAAAATCCATACAAAGTAAAAGCCTATCGTCGAGCTGCTGATTCGCTGAAGAGCCTCCCAGAAAAGGTTACGGCGTTGGCGGAACGTGGCGAACTCCAGACCATTCCGGGAATTGGGAAGGAGTTATCGGCTAAAATCCAGGAGTTTCTTTCTACGGGGCGAATCCGTGCCTATGAAGAATTGAAGATTCCCCTTCCGGAATCTGTCCGGGAGTGGGTCAATCTCCCGGGATTTTCAGAACCGATTGTGCACGATCTGTTTTTTCGATTGGGGATCACGACGTGGGAAGATCTGGAAGCCCTGGCCCAATCGCATTTACTGCAAACGCTTCCAGGGTTGGGGACTCGAGGAGAAGAGATCTTGAATGCGATCCGGAGTAAGCGAATCGCTTGTCAGTAGGCATCAGGATGAAAGGCGAGATGAAAATGTACCCTCGTGCTTTCAGATAGGTTCAATTAGGGTCAGTAGAAGAAGGGATATGGAAACATATCAGGCATTCACCTCAGCAGGATGGTTATGTAATGGCAATTTCTGCATTTGTTTTGATTGACACGACAGGGAATCACACGAAAAGTGCGTGTAAAACTATTACGCGTATTCAGGGTGTGAAGGCTGTCTATCCGGTGACGGGTCCTTTTGATTTAATTGCACATGTGGAAGCCGAAACCTTAGAAGAATTGAACGACCTGGTGATGGCTCGCCTTCGAGGTGTTGATGGTGTTACTAAGACGAATACCGCAATTGTTCTCAACCTGTAACCCTCTTAGCCTCTAACCCTTTCAACGCATCCGACCGGCCGCGTTATGCGGCGGGTCGGAGCTGCTTGAAGACTTTCCAGGATTTCAACATTTCTACCGCTTTCAACAATTGAACATCTTCGGGTGGAACGGGCTGAGGTTGATCCTTGTCCTTAGGCGTCGAGTTGGCCGGGGGTGGACTGGCTGATGATTTAGCCGCAGAGGGTGCTTGTTGGTTCTCGGAGTTCCCGTCTTTTTTCCCTTCAGGAGTTTCCTGTTTCGCTACCTGGGCGGGCTTCGGGTCGATGACAATGTCTGGTTGTACGCCGATGGAATGAATAGACTTCCCTTTCGGTGTATAGTATTTCGCCGTGGTGAGCCGAAGGCCTGAACCATCGGAGAGAGGGAGAATCGTTTGGACGGATCCTTTTCCAAAGGTTGTCGTGCCGATGACAACGGCTTTTCCCCAATCCTGCATTGCAGCAGCCACAATTTCTGAGGCACTGGCAGAACCATGATTCACTAAAACAATCATCGGATATTGATAATTTTTACTATTGGCCCTGGCTCGGTATTCATCCTTCTTGCCGTTTCGTCCTTGTATGGAAACGACCAGGCGGCCGGAATCTAAGAATTGTTCTGAGACTCCGACCGCAGCGGTCAAGAGGCCCCCGGGATTATTCCGGAGATCGATGATTAAGCCCTGAATGTCCTTGGATACCAATTTTTCCAATTCCGTGGTCAGATCCTCGGCTGTGGCTTCTTGGAATTGGCTCAATCGAACGTATCCGACATTGCCTTCCAGGAGTTTGGAGCGAACACTTTGGATTTTAATGATATCGCGTTTGATGGTGAAAACCAGCGGGTTTTCTAGTCCCTCACGCTCGATGGTCAATTGAACAGTTGTCCCGCGTGGCCCCCGCATTTGCTGAACGGCTTCCATCAGCGTGAGATCTTTAGTCGGCTTGTCGTCAACTTTGACGATGGTATCGCCAGGTTGGATGCCAGCCTCGAAGGCCGGGGTATCTTCAATGGGGGAAATTACAGTCAGCCGATTGTTCTTTATGCCGATTTGAATGCCGAGTCCGCCAAATTCTCCCTTGGTTTCGACTTGCATTTCTTTAAACATGTCGGGAGTCATGAAGGACGAATGAGGATCCAGTCCGGCCAACATGCCTCGTAGGGCGCCCTGTATGAGATCTTTGGTATTGGTTTCTTCCACATAATGTTTTTTGACTTGCGAAAGCACTTCGGCGAACACTTGCAACTCTTCGTATGGTTCGCTGGCATAACCCGCCCGATCGCCTCCTTTTCCGATTAAAATGCCCACAAAGAGGATAGCGGTCAAGGTCAGACCAGAAATCACTACCGTCGACAATCGTTCATGTGACATGTGGCGTTCCTTCTTTCAGTTAATCGATTAGGGCCGTTTGGCCAGCCATTTTAGAGGATCGATAGGCGTGGTGCCTTTTCGTAATTCAAAATAGAGGGTATCTTCTTCCGTCACCCCTGTTTCGCCTGTTTCGCCAATGACTTGTCCCATGGTCACCGAGTTTCCTTCGGCCACTAACAGTTTGGAGGCATGGGCGTACAGGGAATAAAAACCATTGGTATGGTCGACGATGACCACGAGGCCGTATCCTTTGAGCCAATCGGCATAGACCACTTTTCCCGATGAAACGGATTGAATTGGGCTGCCTTCCCGGGCTTGGATTTCTATGCCTTTTTTATTCACAAATGTATCAAATGTGGGATGTTTTTGCCGACCAAAATATGAGACTACTTTTCCTTCCACCGGCCAGAGGAAGGATCCAAGAGATGGGAGGCGCCCCGGCGGTTGGCGCATCCGGGATTGGGCCAACTGAAAACGTTGGTCCAATTCTTTGAGGAGACTATCCACTTGTTCAGCCGATCGCTGGAGATCTTCAACCATGCGTTCATGGGAATCTTTTTCCTTGGAAAGACTGACCAGTACGGAACGTTTTTGACGTTTGAGACCGGAGACTTTCTGTATGGCTTGTTGGGTTTCCCCCTGGAGGCGGAGGAGTTCCTCCCGAGCTTTGGTCTGTTGTTCATTGAGCAGTTGGAGATTTGAGAGGTCTTCTTGAAATTGCCGGATCAGTTGATGCTCACGTTGAGCCACCCAGGAAATGTAATCCATTCGCTGGGCGGCATCGGTAAAGGATTCGGCCGCGAAGAGGGTTTTCAAATATCCTGTGCGGCCTTCCATATATAATAACCGAAGTCGGGCGGAAATGGAGGATTGACGGGTCTGAACGTCTTTCCCTACTTCGTCAATCTTCGTGCTCAAGTTGGCCAATTCCTGATCTTTCTCTTTAATCTGTTGATTAATGCGGTTGCGTTCTTTCTTCTGGTCGTAGAGCTGCCTGTCTAATTTATCGATCGTTTTCAATACTGATCCGTGTTTCTTTTCGATCCGCTTCGCCTTTTTTTGGGTTTCCGCGATTTCTTGATTGAGTTGCTTTAGCCGAAGGCGTTCCTGAGAGATTTCCTCTTTGATGGTTGAGGGATCAGCACCCCAACCAGGTGGGATCAAGAGAACGAGCAGCCCGGATACGACCACTCCTGCCTTCAATGATGGGTTGAAGAGGGTCATAGGCGAAATCGCATGGAACTATAGATGGTGGTCAGTGTCCCCAGGCACCCCAACAGAATGCCTCCTGCTATCAGAAGGAGTGAAAGGGGAAGAGGGAAAAACTCAAAAACAGAGGAAAATCCTCCAAACACATTCAATCCTTGGGTTTTGTGTGTGAAGAGTTCAAATCCGCCGCGTAAGAACCCCAAGGCTACGCCCCCTCCCGCGGCTCCAAGTATGGCCCCTTCAATGAGATAGGGAATACTGATGAACAGACTGGTCGCCCCGATTAACCGTAAGATTTCAATTTCTTGTTGTCTGGTATGAAACGCGAGTTGCACGGTATTCGCAATAATGGTGACGGATGCTAAGGCCAAAATGCTTCCTACCATCAGGGCGCCTAACTCCATATAGGCGATGAGGAGGGTCAGGCGCTCAATCCAATCCCTATTATACCGGACTCGCTCGATATCTGGGTTTTGCTGCAGGCGATTGACCAGCTTGGAAATCATGTCCGTGGTCGGAGTCTTCGCGGCCATGGTTAACACGAGTGATGCGGGAAAGGGGCTCTCGCCAAGGCCTTCCAAGAGGTACACTTCCTCGGGAAATTGACGTTTGAATTCCGTTAATGCGTCCTGCTTGGAGATAAAGGTCAAAGAATCCACTGTGGGATCGGCTTTGATGGCTTGTTGCAGATCTTGAAGCTTGCCAGATTCGAGATTATCCTTCGGGTACACGATGATTTGTATGTTGTGTTGTACCCGTCCAAGAATATTATGCACATTATGGTACAGGAGGAGAAAGATTCCAAAACTCGTCAGGGTGAACGCGGTCGTGACAATGCCAATCAGCGTGCTGGCTTGATGGGTCCGGAGGCTGGTATAGGCTTCCCGGATAAAATACCAGACCCGTTTCATGTATAGGCTCCCTGATCGGACAAAAGATGCCCACAATCCAGGCGAAGAATTCTCCCATTCAATTGCTCGACCACTTGTTGGTTGTGTGTTGCCATCATGACAGTGGTCCCACGGGTATTGATAGCTTTAAATAATGCCGCGATTTCGGTGGTGAGCTGTGGGTCTAAATTTCCTGTTGGTTCGTCTGCCAGAAGGATGATCGGATTGTTGACAATGGCACGGGCGATACAGACCCGTTGCTGTTCACCGGCGGACAGCACAGAGGCGATGGTGCTGAGTTTATGTTCCATTCCGACCGCCCGAAGGGCTTCCGTGACTTTTCGCCGTGATTCGAATGATGATAGACCCCGGATAATCAGTGGAAGGGCGACATTTTCGAAGACAGTCCGCTGTGGAAGCAGCTTGAAATCCTGAAGAACGTATCCCATGGTTCGACGATGATACGGGATATCGGATCGACTGAGACGGGCGATGTTACGGTTTTGGACGAGAATTTGACCCTCGTCGGGGTGTTCTGCTCCAAAAATAAGTTTGAGCAAGGTGGTCTTGCCGGCCCCGCTTGGGCCTGTGAGTAAGACGCATTCGCCTTTTTCAATTCGCAGGGAAATATCTGAGAGCGCAAGGCAGCCATCATAGTATTTCGTGACGTGAAATAATTGAATCATGTTATCTGATTGCTCGGGCCCTGAAATCCCTACTCTCGGGAAAGGGAAGTATCCTGCCTTTTCTCTTGGTGCTGTTTACAGTGAAGAGACGGCGATCGTCAAAAATTAGAAATTTGACCTCATGCTGAGGCATATCTGTTTAATCTACCATTGCCAGTCGGAGCTGGAAACCTCAAAAGCCTGTTCCAGGTGAGTTAATTTTGGAGAGTCCTGATCAGTTCCGGTGATCAGAATGACATCAAACCGGCAAAGTTGGTTGCTGAGGCCGTGTTGGGAAAGATAATACGACGCTAATTTAATGATTTGGCGTTTTTTACGGTCATCGATGGCATAAGGGGCACCGCCGAATTGATTGGTTCGTCGGCCTTTGACTTCGATAAACACCAACGTGTCGTGGTGTTGCGCAATGAGATCTAATTCTCCGCCAGCTATGTGCAGGTTTCGCTCGAGAATCCGATAACCTTTTTTCTGGAGCCATTGTTCAGCCAATATTTCTGCCGATCGACCAAAATGTTGAGAAGGAGAGGTCATACAAACGATCATGCATCCAGGCAGGCCTGCACAGGCCGAAAACTTCGTCGATGGCCAGGACAAGGCCCGAACTGGTGTAACCGTCTGAGGTGCTCCTGTGTGGGATAGCCCTTATGGAGATGAAACTGATACTGAGGAAAGCGCTCGTGATAGGTGTTCATTATACGATCTCGTGACACCTTGGCCAGGATGGATGCGGCAGCAATAGACAGGGAGAGTTGGTCGCCTTTGATGATCGGTCGTTGAGGGACGGAAACGGTAGGGAGGTCTAGGGCATCAAGAAGGAGATAATCCGGTGGGATGGGAAGCTGTGCAATGGCGCGGCAACCGGCTAATCGTGTGGCACCCAGGATATTCAGTTCGTCAATTTCCTGCTCTGAGGCCTCCCCAATGGCCCACGCAAAAGCCCTGGTGGTAATAGCCTCATACAACGTTTGGCGTTGTTGTTCGGACAGGAGCTTGGAATCGTCGAGAAGGTCGGGTGACCAATGGCGGGGAAGGATCACAATTGCTGCGACCACCGGCCCGGCCAACGGGCCGCGGCCAGCTTCATCCAGCCCGCCAATTCGCTGAAATCCACGGGCTCGGGCCGCTTGTTCAAAAAAGTCTGTAGGACCCATACCCTTTGCTTGAAAATGAGGGAGAGTCTGAATGCAGGGGAAGGTGAGACCTTTCTCGTGCCTTCTGCCTGCCTTATTCGGATTCTTCTGGGTTTTCTGATTCACCGGAAGAGGGAACTTCAATAGCCGTAGCCCCTGCCTTTTTGCCGGTTTTGGCCACTCGCGAAAACTCTCGTTCTGAAATTTTAGCGGCTTTGCCTTTTTTGTCTCGAAGGTAATACAGCTTTGCGCGTCGTACTTGCCCTTTTCTCACGACTTCGATGCCTGCAAGATTTGGTGAATGAAGCGGAAAAATCCGTTCGACCCCCACGCCAAAGGAAATTTTACGAACGGTAAAATTTTCGGCAACTTTGCGGCCTTTGCGTGCGATGACCAGGCCTTCAAATACCTGAATCCGTTCCTTCGCTTCTTCTTTCTTTTTCCCGTATTGTCGTTCTTCGACGACGCGCACTTTGACTCTCACGGTGTCACCAATTTCAAAAAACGGCACGGTTCCTTGTGCCAACGATTGTTCTAAACGCTCCAACTGATTCATGAGAGTCTCCCTCCTTCAAGGTCTCGTCGTACTACCGGACGTCGAGGTATAGTTTTGTTCAATTTCTTCCAATAACTGACGATCTTCACTGCTCCAGGTATGGCGATCTAACAGGTCCGGGCGTTTCAGCAGAGTCTGGCGTAACGATTCTTTTCGACGCCAACGGCGAACCGCCTCATGGTTCCCGGATATGAGAATGTCGGGAACGGACATTCCTCGAATTTCAAAGGGTTTGGTGAAATGAGGAAAATCCAATAAGGATTCCACAAACGATTCCTGTTGAGCGGAATGTGGGTCACCCAACACTCCAGGAATGAGACGCATGGCCGCATCAATCATCACGAGTGCCGGCAATTCACCGCCTGTCAGCACATAATCCCCAAGGGAAATTTCTTCAACCGGCAAATGGGTTCTGACGCGTTCGTCGATCCCTTCATAGTGTCCACAAATGAACACGACAGGGCGAGTCTCCTGGCTGAGGTCACGAGCCAGGCCATGAGAAAATCTAATGCCCTGTGGAGAGGGGATGATCATCCGTATTTCACCCAGGTCTTGTTCGAGGCTATCAATGGCTCGAAAAATCGGCCCGGCCTTCATGACCATTCCCCCGCCGCCTCCATAGGGCGTGTCGTCGGCGGTTCGATGAGGATCATCTGTGTGGTCTCGAAGGTTATGGACGTGAAGCGTCAGGAGGCCTTTATCCTGGGCGCGCTTCATTATGCTCTGTGAGCCCACAGAGTGAATCAGTTCAGGGAACAGTGTCAGGACGTCACATCGCATACGTGATATCCCACCATTCACGCGAAGTTAACCGCAAGATCTTACGGTCTAAATCCACTATTTCAATAGTCCGCCTGCTTGCAGGGATCATTACTTCCCGTTCCTTGTTTCGAATGACAAGAACATGATGTTGGGGATATTCCAACACTTCTTCCACATTTCCTATGACTTGACCATCTGAGTCTTCCACCTGGAGGCCGATGAGTTCAAATTGATAAAACGTATCTTTGTCGCGTGGAAGATTGTGGCTCACCGGAATCTGGATCCATGCTCCCCGGTACGGGGCAGCAGCTTCCGGCGTCGAAAACGCTGAAAATCCCAGAATAACCCCCTGATTGATCTGTCGAACCGAAGTCACCATCGTTTCCACCTTCTCTCCATCTGGAAGAACAAGGGAAACGGTCTGGAGTCCTTCAAACCGTCCAGGAACATCCGTCAGCGACTCAACCCGGACTTCACCGCGAACTCCGAATGGTTTGAGAATTCGGCCAATAATCACCATGGACGAACACGTTTGCTCAGGAATCCCCATGTTGGCCAATATGCCCGGCATCCCCCACACCTTCTTGCAGGATGAGGCAGAGCAAAATCTCTCACGTTCCCTTACAGCAGCAACAGGAGATTATTTTCCTGCGGATTGCTTGGATTCGCGAAAGGCTTTAAGAATGCCGGTTTTTCGTAATAATCCACGGACCGAATCAGTGGGTTGAGCCCCTCTCTGAAGCCAATCCAACACCCGATCTTCTTTAAACGAAGCCTTGTCACTTTCCTTGAGAGGGTCGTAGGTCCCGATCACCTCAAGAAACCGACCATCCCTCGGCATACGGGCATCGGTCGCCACTACTCGATAAAACGGCCGTTTATGCCGGCCCATTCGTGTGAGTCTCAAATGTACTGCCACTGGCAATCTCCTCTATAGTTAAACATGAATGAACGAATGAAAGGAGGGTTTCACTGTTACCGGGCATGAATCGCCCGGATCAGCTTTCGTCGCTTTTTCCCTTTTCCCATTCCCATTTGCCCTCCGACGAGTGATTTCATCATCCGTCGGGCATCCAAAAATTGCTTAATCAACCGGTTAACCTCTGGAACAGAAGTTCCGCTTCCTTTTGCCACCCTTTTTTTTCGATTCCCGTTGAGAATCGTATGATCCCGTCTTTCGCGCGGGGTCATCGAATCGATAATGGCGACAACTCGTTTCATTTCTTTTTCGGGCACAGCGGCATTGCCAGCGCTAGCCGAGCCCATCATGGTTTTAATTTTTTGTCCTCCTGGGAGCATGTCTAAAATCTGATCAAACGACCCCAATTTATTCACCTGTTTGATCTGATCACGAAAATCTTCCAACGTTAGGGTATTACTGGAAACCTTTTTTTGCAATTCCAAGGCTTGTTCTTGCGAAAAGTTCTCCTGAGCTTTCTCAATCAGGGTCAGCACATCGCCCATGCCCAAAATGCGGGAGGCCATCCGGTCAGGATAAAAGGGTTCTAAGGCATCCAGCTTTTCCCCGATGCCCAAGAATTTAATAGGTTTGCCTGTCGCCGCCCGGATCGACAACACTGCTCCACCGCGGGCATCACCCTCGACTTTTGTCAAAATGATGCCGGTGAGACCGAGTGTCTGATTAAAACGTTCAGCGACAGCCACGGCTTCCTGGCCGGTCATAGAATCAGCGATCAATAAGACTTCCTGTGGCTGGACTCCTGTTTGGATATCGACCAATTCCTGCATCAATTCTTCGTCGATATGCAATCGTCCGCCGGTATCAAGCAGCACCACGTCATACCCGTGTTCTCGTCCACGGGCTACACCATCCCGACAGGTTTGGACGGCCTGGGCTCCGGGTTGTCCCTCGTTTGTTCCACGATGAACCTGAATATCCAGGTCGGTCCCTAACGACGCCAATTGATCTCCTGCGGCAGGGCGACGAGGGTCGGCAGCGACTAGCAGGACTCGTTTGCCTTCAGATTTAAAATAATTGGCGAGTTTGCCGGTGGTGGTGGTTTTTCCAGAACCTTGCAATCCGACCATCATGATGACGGTGGGAGGTTGGGAGGAGAGATGAAGGGAGCTTTGTTCATGGCCTAGAAGGTCTCGCAACTCCTCCCAGACGATTTTTACGACCTGATGGGCGGGGGTCAGACTTTTCAGGACTTCCTGCCCAACGGCTTTCACCCGAACTTTATCAATAAAATCCTTAACAATCTTAAAATTAACGTCGGCTTCCAGCAGAGCCAGACGCACCTCTTTCAAGGCGTCGGTAATGTTCTCTTCAGTTAGAACGGCCTGGCCGCGTAACTGCTTGAAAACTTTTTCGATTTTCTCTGTCAGCGTGGTAAACATGAAAAGCGGTCCAATGGAATTTACACCATTTTAAACAAACTCAAGACAATAGTGAACAGGCTACAGGCCTGTCAAGACAGAAAAACCCTTCCGGGTGTCAAAGCCGTGGGGGCAATCACGCTGAAAGTCAGTATTTTCAGGACCTTTGCAATTAGGCTATCCAGCATAAAGCCCAGCGCTTTTTAAGTCAGGTCATATCAGGTGGAAGTGGGCGCCGACGAATCGTCGTATGAGACTAGCTCTGATTGAATCAGACTATTATCATGGAGCAACCATCTAGCTGGTAAATTTGATTTATTTGGCATGGACTAACTTTAGGAAATTCCCTTCTGCGTTCCCTGTGCAGGATAAAAATGGTCAAAATTTTTCTCTTCACTGTTCTGGGGCTGTTAGTCCTGTATACCCTGGTAGGATTTTGGGTAGTGCCGTGGGCCATTACCACCCAACTCCCTCCTGCGCTTTCCGAGCAACTGGGTCAGCCCGTTTTGATCAAAGGTGCCAGTTTTAATCCCTTTCTGTTCAAGCTACAGGTGGAAGGGTTTGATATTCAGGAGCAGGATGGCTCTCCGTTACTCGGGTTTGGTGAACTGTTCATCGATTTCGAACTGGGCGCCTCCTTGGTGAAACGAGCCTACACCTTTGCCGAAATTCGGTTGGGGCTTCCGTATGGATTGGTAATTGTTCGTCCCGACGGATCGTTGAATTTGGCGGAGTTGCAACCGGCCCCTGACCCTCAAGCCGAAGAAACGGTACCCGCTTTTCCTGAAGGTCCTTCTAAAGATTCGGAGGGCTTGCTGCCGGTTCTGATCGAACAGATCTCGATTCAACAAGGGATGGTGGAGTTTCGGGACACCTCTCATCCGACTCCGTTTGTCGCGGACATCGTCCCCATTAATATCACGCTGGAACATTTTAGTACGCAAAAAGGTCAGGCAAATTCCTATACTCTCACGGCTGAGCGAAGGTCAGGTGAGAACATTACCTGGCAAGGAACGGTGACCCTGGAGCCGTTTCAGTCCGAGGGCAGCTTGGTTTTTAAAGATTACCAATTGCCCAGACTGTGGACCTATGTACAGGATCGGGTTCGATTTCAGATTCCTCAAGGACGGTTGAACGTGAAAGGGCATTATCGATTAGGCGCAACCGATCAGGGGGTGGCTGTGCTGGTCGATGGAGGTACTCTGACGGTTCACGATTTACAGATTCAGGAAAAAGGGGCGGCGGAACCGGTAATCACGATTCCGCTGTTTGAAGTCCATGATGTCTCGGTTGATGTGGCCAAACAGGACGTTCGCATCCCTTCGATACAGTCTCGCGATGCCCGTTTCACCGGATGGGTCGGGAAAGATGGCGTGGTGAATTATCAAACGCTGTTTTCACCAGTGAATACCGAAAGTCACGCTGATAAAGATTCCGAACCTTCTTCCACGCCAACCGATTCTTGGAACGTGGTCATGAAGGATATTTTACTGGACAACTTCACCATTGATTTTGAGGATCGCCAACCCGAAGACCCCGTGAAACTGCTATTGGAAATGCTTCATTTCCATACCTCTAATCTGTCCTTGGCTATGGATAAGCCGCTTCCTGTCGATCTCTCGTTTCAGATTAACCAAACCGGGAAGGCCCAATTAAAGGGGACTCTCGAGATTGACCCTCTGATCGTTGAGCTGGATTTGTCGCTGACCGATATTGCCCTCAAGCCCTTTCAACCCTACGTCTTCCCGTATGTGCAATTTAATGTCGGAAGCGGCGCGCTCACCCTTCAAGGAAAGACGAAATTTCTAAGGGGAGCCAAGGCTCAACCTATGGTGACTTTTCAGGGAGGATTAGGAGTATCACGCTTAGCACTTGAAGATCCTACGCAGACCAACCCTTTTCTTACGTGGGATACGTTGGGACTGAAGCAGATGGATCTTCAGGTTGAACCCACGGCAGTGAATCTGCAGGAAATTGAACTGGTGAATCCGGCTGTCGTGTTTTCGATTGATGCTGATGGAGGAACAAATCTCAAGAGGTTGTTTTCACCACCCGGATCCTTGTCTCAAGAAGAGGCTTCACCAGGCGGGAAATCCTCAGAGGCGGATACCTCTGGAAAGCCAATCACTCCGGTCAAAATAGGTTCCGTCAACATCACCAATCTCCTGGCTCGTTTTGCGGACGTATCGATTACTCCCCATGTGGTCACCCAAATTGAGAGGCTGACTGGCACGATAAAAGGGCTATCTTCAGACCAACTGGCAAAAGCCGATGTTGCCTTAGAAGGTACGGTGGATCAATACGCACCATTTAAGATTGCAGGGCAAATCAATCCGCTGAGTGAAGATGCCTATACGGATTTGACCTTTATCTTTAAAAATCTTGATCTCACGACGGTGTCTCCTTATTCGGGAAAATATGCGGGGTATACGATCAATAAAGGGAAGCTCTCCTTGGATCTGGCGTATAAAATTTCCGAAAAGACGTTGGTCGGGGAAAATAAAGTGTTGATCGACCAACTCACGATGGGCGAAAAGGTGGAAAGTCCGGATGCCACGTCGTTGCCGATACCCCTTGCCCTGGCCTTGATGAAGGATCGAAATGGGCGAATTGACATTGATTTACCGGTTCGAGGCAATTTGGACGATCCGGATTTCAGTTATGGAGGGGTTATCTGGAACGCCTTGGGGAATCTCCTGACGAAAATTGTGACCTCTCCTTTTGCCATAGTCGGAGGATTGGTTGGTGGCAGCGGAGAAGATTTGCAGTACATTGCCTTTCCGGCAGGGAATGCCCAATTGCCTTCGGCTGAACAGGAAAAACTTCGTGCGCTTGCTAAAGCTCTAGAGGATAGGCCTGCATTGCGACTGGAAATTACCGGAGCCGCCCATCCCCTGGTGGATCGTCAAGCGTTGGCTGCAGGACAACTGCGGAAACAACTTCAAAAGCGAAAATTTGTCCAGAGCTCCTCTTCTACGATGCAGGGAGTGCCTGTAGAACAGATTGAACTAAATCCAGAGGAGGAAGGACGGTTGCTTTCAGAGTTGTATGTCGAAAAGTTTGGAACTCAACCCCAAACCCCTGCTCCATCCTCCGAAGGGAAGGCTCTCGGTCTTCCCACCCTGGAACAGATGCAAGCCAAGTTACTTGAAGGGCTCCAGGTGGAAGACGAGCAGCTTCGTCTCCTGGCTCAACAACGGGCCCAAGGCATTCGAGAGTTTTTAATTCAAGAGGGGAGGGTGCCAGGGGACAGAGTCTTTTTAACCGAGACCAATCTCAGCCCGGTCACGGGAGAGGGAACGGTTCGGAGCCCATTATCCTTGACGGCCAATTAACCTTACTCATTTATGTAACTGTCATTGCAGTGGGACCTCAGCCTCCTTCGGGAGAACGTATGCCCTGGGAAATTCTTTCTCTGCTGAACTTCTGGATTTGGGTTTCTGTGTTGATGGGCCTGCTTGGGGTGTTGTGGCTCCTACATCTTCGATTCGAAAACGCATCTCTGGCTGATGTAGGATTCTGTGGAGGATTCTTCATCCTGGTCCTTGCATGCGGCCTAACGAGCGACGGCGACATCACCCGACGGATGGTCGTCATGGGAATGGGGAGCATATACGCCTTTCGACTTGGCGGCCATCTATTGTCTCATCGAATCTGGAGACATGCCGAGGATGCTCGCTATCGAAAATTCCGGCAGCTTCTGGGAAGCCGGGAGCAGGTCGGCATGTTTCTCTATTTTCATTTGCAAGTTCCTGCCTGTGTGTTTTTTGCCGGGTTGTTATGCTGGATTATGAGTCATCCTCACGTGGGTCTTCGATGGTGGGATGGAGTCGGAGTAGCTATTTTTATACTGGCGGTAAGCGGGGAAGCCCTTGCAGATCGTCAGTTGGAAGTATTCCGGTCCAAGGCTAGCAATAAAGGAAAGACATTACGGACCGGCCTCTGGCAATATTCCCGGCACCCGAATTACTTTTTTGAAAGTGTACATTGGTGTGCCTATGTTCCCATGACCATAGGGTTACCATTTTCGTGGGTGGCAGTCATATGGCCAGGATTGATGATTGTTTCATTATTATGGATTACGGGTGTTCCTTGGGCGGAGGCGCAAGCTTTAGCCAATCGAGGGGATGATTATCGACATTACCAACGCCAGACAAGTGCGTTTATCCCTTGGTTTCCAGCAAAAACTCTGTAATCAGCGGAGGAAAGATATGAAAAACAACAACTTGGCATTTTTGATCTCCTATGCTGTGAGGGGGAGTGCCTTAGTCAGATGGATCGGGGTGCTGGGGATAGCCGGTCTACTCATGGGATGTGCCTTTGTGAGAGGAGAAGTGGGTGAACCATTTTCAGAGGAACGCATCAAGGCGCTGGAAAAAGGAAAAACGACACGCCAGGAAGTCGCCCTTCACTTCGGAGCACCCGATGAGGTTGTTGAAGCGAACGGCTATGACATTTTTCATTACCGTCGCTTCGATAGCAAACTCGGTTGGGTGTTATTTTTTTCCCGTTTTAATGTGGGGAGTGACAACCTATGGGTTTTTTTTAATTCCCAGGGAATTGTTCAGGAAGTGGTGTTTGGCAATCGTACCGGCAATTTGGAATTCCAAGTCTGGCCGTTTGGGGAATAAGCCTATACTGATGGGAAAGATCTGGCACTGTTGTATCGGGATGGTATTGATCGCACTATGGGGAGCCGGGTGTGATTTTCGCAGGGTTGTCGTCAATGCCCCAATCTCTTCCGAAACCCTCCAGAGGCTCAATCCTGGAGAAGACTTGCTCAACGATATCGTGCAGACATTGGGTGCTCCAGATGAAATTGATGAGATGACCAAGGGAATGGTTCTTCGATACCGGTACGGCGATTCCAAAACAATGCGCGTGAACTTTGGGTGGATTTTTCGAATTTTTCTTCCCGTTGTACCCTCCATGCATTTAGGGCGGGGGGAAGGCGTCACGCATGTGCTTCACATTGCCATGAATGGGGATGGCACCTTCGACCATTATTTTGTTCAAGATCCCCCAGCCCCTCCTCGGTTCTGGTTCTGGCCTTTTTAAGTCTACCGCAGGTAGATGGTTCATTTTTTTACATTCCTGGCGATGAACCCAAGATAAGGGAAACTTCCTGGTGTGGGCATCCCGAAAACTTCAGGCGCTTGTTGGGACGGCTTGAGTCGCGGGGTTGTGTGATAATTGTCGAAGTCGCCCGATCAGCAGTAGCCCGGGAAGGGCCAGCAGAGTGCAGAGGATAAAAAACCCCTCCCACCCCAACCAGGTGGCCAGAAATCCGGTAGTGGAACCGGCAAAGACGCGTGGAATTCCCATGAAGCTGGTCAACAAGGCATATTGTGTCGCGGTAAATCGCTTGTTGGTGAGGCTGGCCATAAATGCGACGAACGCGGTTTGTCCGAGCCCGCTCGAAATGGTTTCAAAGGCGATGACGGCCGTGAGAGTCGGGAGGTGATTGCCGGTAAAGGCGAGAATCACAAATCCCGCTGTTGAAAGCATTTGCAAGAATCCCAAAATCAACAGGGATGGCACGATACCCAGGCGATAGACCACCAGACCCCCAATCAGTCCCCCGGCAATCAATGCAATCATTCCAAAGACTTTGACGATTACCGCGTAGTCGGTTTTCGAGACGCCAAGATCCACCATGAAGGGGGAGAGCATTTCTGATGCCATGCTATCGCCGACCTTATACAGCAGAATAAACAGCAGAATCATGAGAGAGCCCGGCCGGGTAAAAAAGTCCATAAAGGGACCCGTAATGGCTTCCTGCCAGGAAGCAGGGGGTGGCGCTGGAATCGTCGGTTCCGGTGCAAACCAGGTCGTAAGAATGCCAATAACCATCATGCTGCCCATGATGAAATAGACCGCATTCCAGGAAAGGCTTTCCTGATCAGCAAGGAACAGGGCCAAAGCGCCAGCGGCCAGCATTCCCATGCGATAGCCATAAATAAACATGGAGGAGCCAATGCCCAGTTCCTCGTCCGAGAGAGATTCCCGGCGATACGCGTCCAGCACGATGTCCTGGCTGGCACTAAAAAAGGCAACCAGCAGGCACAGCGCGGCGATGGTTGGTAAATGGACGGCCGGTTGCGTGAAGGCGAGGGATGCAATGGCGAGCATCAATGAAATCTGAGTGCCGAGCATCCACCCACGGCGTCTTCCCAAAAAAGAAGGAACGAAGCGATCCATGACTGGAGCCCAAAGAAATTTCAGGGTGTAGGGGAGACCGACTAATCCGAAAAACCCGATTGTCGTTAAATCGAGACCTTCTTCCCGCATCCAAAATTTGAGGGTGGAACCGGTCAGCAGCAGGGGAAGGCCGGAAGAAAACCCGGTCAGCAGCATGACCAGCATTTTGGGACTGACGAGGAGAATGAAGAAATTGCTGAGCCAATGACCTGGCCTGGTCTGTGTGGTCATATATCAGACTTTATCAAACAAATGTGCTTAGGTCTTGTGGGGAAAGAGGTGAGTTCAGGGTGTTCTCAGTCCTACTGGATTGTGAGATCTTGCAGGGAGGGTGGTGCTTAACCACCTGTTGAACGATAGGGGAAGTCGGTGGAGGAAAGGATAGGAGAGGGAGAATTCTAATGCATCAATTAATTTAAATTGGGATCTAAGGGCATGTGGGCATACACCTTATATTCGTCTCCAAAGGTTCGAATGACCTCGCCCCATAAGTGGGAGGAATCTTCTTCGAAGACGAGGTGGGATCTGGCAGGCATTGTTAACCAGGATCCACTTTCCATTTCAGTTTCCAGTTGGCCTGGCCCCCACCCTGAGTAACCCATATACGCCCGAAACGATTCTTCTTCCCCGGGAACCTCAAGGATGCGTTCGAGCGTATCCATATTCCCGCCGAGATAGACCCCATCGAGCACGGCGTGCGCATCTTCGATCTCTTCATTCAGACGATACAACACGAGTAAGCTGTTTTTTTGGACAGGACCTCCTGCATAGACACGATGTCCCTGGCCCTCTAGCACTGGAACCTGGGGAAGGACTTCGGCAATATTCATCTCCGTGGGACGATTGACGACCACACCGAGTGCTCCGTCAGGCCCATGTTCACAGAGCAATACCACCGTTTGACGGAAGTTGGGATCGCGCAAAGCCGGGGTAGCAATCAGGAAGACCCCTTTGCCGAGTGGTGTATTCATAATTTGATCCTACCGCGCAACGGCCGATCCTTCAAGGGGGAATCCCCTGAGGAAATGCAGAAATTCCCTCTCCGGAAAAAAATAACAAGAGAGCGTATAAATAAAATTCCTCCCATTTTTCAATGACTGATATGAGTCACCTCACGCTTAACCAAAGAATTGCGAGGCACTCAACCGTAAGGAACGAGAGGCAATCAAAATTTTGAAGAATCCGTGAAGATGGCATCAATGGATTGTGGATTAATGGCGGTAATCTTTAAATTCGCCGGTGGTGTCATCCAGTTTCAAAAAGGCCCGCATCTGAGTTTTCAACGTTTGCCGGGCATTTTCATCCCCTAAATTCAACTGATACTCGTTAATCACCATGGTCTTCGTCCCACCGGGACCAGCCCATTCATTCCAGCAGGTCTGACAGACTTTTTGTTTGATCTCTTCTTCCAGTTTCCCCATAAACAGATTATCCGTGATTGCGTCCCCGTCTTTATCGCATTTGCGGCAATGAATTTGCGCCATCCTTCTCTCCTTTTGTAAGTTACAGGCCCACAGCCCATTCGTAACGAATTGGAAAACCGGTTAAAATCCTAACACAGAAATCTTTGGTGGGAAAAGAAGTCAGAAAGATTTCAATGCCCGGGAGGTTGGCGAATTTTCAGGTATGGCTGTCAACATGCCTCTGAGTACTCTCTACGCGAGGGCGAAATATGAGATGAGAGGGCATTTGTCGGAAACACGTCAACAATCGGAGCAGAGAAACCATGTTACTCGCAGGAATTGACATTGGCACATTGACCTGTCGTTTATTGGTTGCCGAAGTAAACCCACCCGGTGAATTCAAGGTGGTGGATGCCGACCGGAAGATCCTCCGCCTCGGGGAAGGTGTGGACCAGCACAAACGGTTATCACAGGCCGCGATGGATCGCGTCGTGGCCACGCTCAAAGACTGGAAAGAAAAAACCAAAAAATATCCGCTCAACGCGGCGGTAGTTGTGGCGACCAGCGCCGTGCGTGAATCGGAAAATCGACGAGAATTTCTTGCTCGAATTGCACAAGAAACCGGTTGGGAAGTGGAGGTCTTAACGGGAGATGAAGAAGCCAGGCGAACCTTATTGGGCATTCGCTTTGGGCTGCCGCCTACCATCAAGGACTTTTTGGGGTTGGATATTGGCGGCGGAAGTACCGAGTGTATCCTGGCTCAAGAAGGCAAGCCTCCGGCCGTCATTTCGTTGGATCTGGGGGTTGTGCGGTTATTGGAGCGGGTGTTTCGCCAGGATCCCCCCACAGCCCCGGAGATTCACAAAGCGGAAGCCGTTATTGATCAGGAACTGGCCAACGTGTCGAAGGTTTTCGGGCCCATGCCACGTATCCCGCTGGTTGGCACGGCAGGCACCGTGACCACCCTCGCCGCCATGGCCCAAGGGCTTCCCCGATATGAGTCGGCACGGGTCCACAATTATGAATTAAGGTTGTCGATCATCAAGAATCTGGAGCAGGATTTCATCACCAAAACCGGTCCCCAGCGCTTGGCCATGCCGGGCCTCGAGCCCGGGCGGGAATATGTCATTGTGGCAGGCACCATAATTCTACGAAGAGTGATGGAAACCTTCGGCGTTGACATCTGCTTGGTCAGCGACTTTGGCCTCCGCGAAGGGGTCCTGGTCGACAAAGCCAGAAAAATGAAAAACCTGGCTTAAGAAGGGTGGTAACGAAATGAGCTCAGAGCTTACCGCTGGGTGTACCAGCGGAAGCCGCCGGATTCTTTGAAGGCCGGTTGCTGGCCGATGCTCATGCTGCCGGGTTTTTCCAACAGAAGAACCTTGAAGTCCCACAGGCCAAACCAGGCCGGGTCTAAGACGTTGTGGTAATGCAGGCCTGTGAGTTTTGGGAGCAGCTCGGCGAGCGCCTTGCCCAATTCTTTTTCGGTGTAGGCTCGGACGGAAAAGGGTTTGTGCAGTTCCCGGCAAAATCGGCGCAAGGTATAGGCGGCCCCCGTACAGAGCACTTGGGTATCCCGCTTCATGTCCAGTAATTGGGGCAGGGTGCAATACTGCTCGCGGAAGCCCAGCCACTTGGCGGCATGGCGAAGATGACTGAATTGCACTTCATATTCGGTATGGCCGGGTAATCTGACAGGCGAAGGCCAATCATGTTCGATGCCGAATTCGATCAGGATGGCGCGTCCCCCCGGTTTCAAGACCCGCCAGACTTCTTGAAGAAATTGAATGGCGCCGTAGTTGAATATCACTTCGTCTGGGAATGGGGGGCGCAGCGGCAAACGCATGCGTCTGATTAAATTTAATGCGTCCTCATGCAGCGGATTGGCTCCTTTGAAGGTGAGGAGTTCCTCACTCGAAAATTGGACCGGAGTCATATCGGCCAGATTTTCGTTGTCAATCAACAAATCAACTGATTGGTTGGCCAATGGCATATTCTCCGCATTGGCTTGAATCGCATTCGCCGTCCAGCCCGCTTTGCGGGCTAAGGACGTTTGTGAATTCAAAAATGGGCCGGTGAGATCTAGGAAGGTATAGTCGATACCCTTCCGTTCGCCTGGCGAAAGCTCTCCAGCGAATTCTTGGGAGACATACCCCAACCCGGCGCCCACTTCCACGATGTGTCTGGGTTTTGGTGTGAGCCATCCCATTTGACGAAGCGTTCTGCCCAGTAAACGGCCATAGGTCAGGCCGTTCATGGCTTCGCAGGGTTCGCGGAATAAATGCGAGACGGTAGTTTCGATGATTTCAAAATGGCCGTGGGGCCCTTGGATGCCCTGGACGTGGAATTTTGAAAGATGATCTTCCGTTTCGGATTTGACGTTTTGATGCCAGCCTTCACGCACTTTTTGGAGTAACAAATCCCATTTTGCTTCGGCAGTGTGTCCGCTGGGTGGTTCAGTTCCATAATAGGCTAACGAAAACCGTGGTTGGGCCCATCGTTCTAAATGCCAGCGGCCGTTGTGTTGGGTCGGGCTGCAGACCCATTTCCCATACTGATTGAGGAGCGCGCCAATGGTCATGCGGCCGTCCATCGCGCCGAGCAAGGCAGCCCCCATGCGGTTCAGGCGAACCAGTGGCAGTTCTTCATCAAGCGGGGCCACCCACCATTCCTCAGGGGCATGCTGATAAATCACGATATCCGGCATACGCCAGGCCCGTTGATTGAGGATGTCTCCCTCGAGGACCTGAGGGATGACTCCTGCCCAGGTATCGGCCGTCGGTTGAGATGCGGTGGTTTCAGTCATGGGTTTCTTTTCGTTATATGGAAGTCAAAACGTCAAAACGAAGCTGCAAGGGTACCCCAATGATCCAAAAGGCCGCAACCTATTGGAAAATAGCTAGGAGTAAAGTGTGAGGGGATTGAGAAGTACGTGGAATTTCCCTCCTTTGTCAGGAGGGACTAAGGAAGGTAAAGGTCTCAGAAATGTCTAAGGGGGCTTTCCCCAGATAATTCTCAATGTTGTCCTATTTAAAGGTCTCTACCCCACCTTTTCTACCCTTCCAAAGGGAGAGAGAAAAAATCAAAATCCCAGGAACTATTTTGTGGTCTGTGTAGGTTTTTGTGCCAGAATACTGGCAAAGGCCGCAACTCCGGTATCGACTTCTTGGTAGCGCAACACCCGCAGGCCTGGGAGCAACGTCAATAATTCATTCCGCTCCAAGAGGAAGGCTTTGTTGAATGTTGGGCGATATTGCAAATGATCCACCGTATAGGTTTCGATTAAGACCATCCCGCCTGGTTTCAGAGCCGCAGCTATGTGGGGGAACAGATCCCGCTGTAAATAATAGGTGCAGATAATGACATCATAGGTATCGGGAGCAATAGTGTATTGTTCCAGATCTGCGACCACGGTGGTCAACGTCATGCCTTTCTCGGCGGCGAGGGCTTTGGCTTTTTTAAAGCCCACCTCAGAAATATCGACCCCGGTGACCTGAAAGCCTTGTGTGGCCAAAAAGACGCCATTGCGCCCTTCACCCATGGCCAGATCCAGGACAGACCCTTTGGGGAGAAGGTCGACATGCTCTTTTAAGAACGGAATAGGATCGCGACCGAACAAATAAGTCCCGGTCTCATATTTCTTATTCCACCGCTCCTTGTCTTCTTCCGCCGCCCATGAGGAATCAATGGCTAGAAATCCAACAAGGCCTAAGAGACTAAGAACCCCCAGGGCAATTGTTCTGGAAAGGTTTGGGAATAGGGGAAATAAAATTTTCATGGCATAACCTCCCAAGGCTGTTAATTCCACCATATCCTAATTCTGTCATTGGACGGAAGATTGAGGCAATTTCTTCAGTAGTCTTTCCCCTGTCCAGTGGGTATCATTGCAGGGCTTGGGAGAAGAATAAAAATTGTAGGAGAGAACATATGCCGGCCTATGTCATCACATGGATTCATTTATTAGCTGCCATTACCTTCATCGGGGGATGGATGTTTGTTCAGCTTGTGGTCAGGCCGAGTTTGGCTGAAGGCAAAGCCAAGCCACCGTCGATGGAAGCGATTGCCATGGTCAAAAAAGTCGGACAACGGTTTAAAATGGTGGGGTGGGTGAGTCTTATGGCGCTGGTCTTTACCGGAGCATCGCAGTTATTAGATGAAAGTGGATCGGCCCGCATTGAAACCAGTTGGGGCTTGATGATGATGCTCAAGCTCTTTGTGTTCGCGATTGTGGGAGGATTGATTTTCGTCCACGATCTCATCCTCGATCCCTATGGTGTTCCCGCAAAAGGCAAAAAGGAGGAGGCGGAGCCACTCATGTTTTCCGGTAAAGTGATATGGGTCCAACGAACCATATTAGGTCTGAGCCTGGTTGTCTTGTTTATTGCCGCGTATTTGACCTCTCTTTGACCCGAGCAACTTTTGCTCTGGTGCCGGCCGGTTTCTACCAATACGCCTCTCTGCTGGAAAACTCCAACATCTATCCTGGAGGATCCTGAGAGGACATGAGGCGCTCTGACGCGATCTTTCTCTTCTTCCAAACCTGTGGTACAACCTGCCGATACGTGGAGAATTTCTGACCTGTCACGCGTAACCTAAGGAGGGGATGATGGCGAAAGCCTTTTCCGTTGCGTCCTGGAATGTGGAACATTTCGGGGCGATGAACAAAAGCAAAACGAAGCCGAAAAAAGCGGTTGCTCCGATCATACAATATCTGGCTCAACAAAACGCCGATGTGGTTGCGGTGTACGAAGTCGTAGGCTCCATCGTGTACGACACCATTGTGAGCGTGATGCCGGGCTACCAGTTTCATATTACCGAAGGGCCTCAAACACAGGAAATTCTGGTAGGGGTGAAGAGGACCTTCTCCAGCTTTTTCACCCAACGGCTGGATTTTAAATCGGGTGTGTCCGTTCTGCGCCCCGGTGCTTTGCTCACGGTTCAAGTGGACGGAAAAGCCTATCCTCTCTTGTTTTTACATTTAAAAAGTCTGACGGAACCGCGGGGGTTCGGCTTGCGGGACGATCAGACCGAACGTGCGCTCAAATTGCGTAATGCCCTGGATGCGACACCGGCCGGCGGAGGTCAAGCCAATTACATCTTTCTGGGGGATCTCAACACGATGGGAATGAATCTGACGTTTAGTACCAAGGATGTCAGTGCCGATGAGGAAGTTCAACGTCTGCAAAAACGGGTGAGAAGCCGGAAGATGCAGGTGCTCGCCAAATCCTATTCGGAGACGTTCTGGCCGGGTTCAAAGTCCTCCTACGCACCTGGCAATCTCGATCACGTCGTGGCGGCGGATCATTTACAGTTTAAGGCATTCGGGTCGGCCCACATTGATATTCGCGGCTGGCCACAGGAAACGACTCCCGAAAAGCGGGATGCCTGGACCAGGAAATATTCCGACCACGCGCTCTTATACTTCGAAGTACAGAAAGTGTAGAGCTTTCTACTTGTGCTATTCCTAGCATCTTCCGTCGGTTTTATGTGTTCCTGATAGCGGCGTTGCGCTCTCTTGAGGGTTTTGTCATTCTCATCCCGGGCGACGGGTACAATACGCAAAATCTTCAGGAGTCACGAGAGCGCCATGCCCAATGAACTATGGTGCGGTTTCTCAGGATCTGCTCAATCGGGCGGGAATCTTAGCGCAGATTGGATACAGACGTGGGATCGTCTGTTCATGAACACCGGGAAAAGCTCATAGCCGGCCATGACGCGTGATCAGATCATGAATCACCTCCGTGAAAGGATTGTGGCCTTTGCGACATCTCGTGGTTCAAGGGAGGTTGCCGAGGATTTGGCTCAGGACGTGTTCATGGTTTTGCATGAGAAATATTCTCAGGTCACGGAACTGACAGAACTGGTTCCTCTGTCGTTTCAAATTCTCCGGTTCAAAATGCTGGATCTCCATCGAAAAATGCTGCGGCGAGGGGAATATGATCAGGAATCGATTGATGAGCGGCCTGTGGCCGATTGTGAAGGCGATCCGTCGATCCAAGTTGAACAGAAAGAGCGGGTGGGTCAATTGATCGACGCGCTTCACCGATTGGGCGAGCGCTGCCGGGAATTGTTCCGGTTGAAACTTCAAGGCCACACCTTTCCGGAGATTCAGCAGCTATTCGGGGAACGTTCCATCAACACCATTTATACATGGGATTCCCGCTGTCGAAAACAGCTTCTGGCGCTGATGGGAGGACGCTGGGAGACGATCCCCCTGACTGGGGAAGCCAAAAAGAGCACTGGGAAGGGAGTTCAATAATGGGCAGGTCGTGGGAACATTTGCTGGGTGGGTATGCCACCGATACGCTGACTGATGAGGAAAAGCGGCGGTTATTTGAGGCTGCCCTTCACGATCAAACCCTCTTTAATGCCTTGGCCGATGAAGAAGCCTTGAAGGCCATGCTTGCCGATCCTGAGGCCAGACAGCGAATTCTGGCCAGTCTAGAGGCTACAGAACATCCCGGTCGTGTTAACGAGAGCCGGGGTGGATGGTTGGGCTGGTTCCGGCAACCCTCCTCCCTTGCGTGGGCGGGGAGTCTAGCTGCTCTGGGTCTCGTGCTCATCTTTGGCTGGCAAATGGAAAAAGAATGGGGATCGGTGGTCAGTCGGGAGCGAGAAGCGGAGAGATCTTCCTCAAAAGACGAAGTTGCATTTCGGCAACAGAAACCTTCTGATGAAAGTACGCCATTGGTCCGGAAGGAAGCAATGCAGAGAACACCCGCTCAGACAGAGGGGATTGAGGCGGGACGTCAATTAACCCCTGATCCGGCCACACGAGTAGATGCCAATAATGTTGATCGACGTAAGCACATTTCAGCGATGGCTGAAAAGGAGAGCGAGGCAAGAGAAAAAGGTCAAGCAATCCGGCGCCAAAGAGCAAATGAACAAGTTGCACAAGCACCGTCATCACCTTCTGCATCAGATCAGCCCAAGGTCGGAAGGGCGGTTCAGCCCTTAGCAGTTCCTGCGACCCCTGAAGTGGCGATGCCAGATATGGTTCCACACACCACAGCCCCTGGTAGATTTGCGGACCAAGCCGCGGAGGAAGCCCCTCGATCATCTCCAAGTGCCCAGGAACTGTTTTATGCATCGAGTGGATCCTTGGCTGATGAAGTCATTGGAGAAAAAAAAGATACCGATAGCTTGGATCAGGGATCTGCTCAACCTTTTCGCGGAGCCCTCTCAAAAGCCAGGAAACCCCCTTCCAAGAAGAAGGCCTTTTCCTTCCCGTTGGAGGGGGATGTTGAAAAAGGTGGAGGTGTTCCCACTGCCAGAGGGCTTCGATATAGCTTCGTCCAGCATACGAAAGCGGACAAAGATGAGGAGGTGGACAGCCGGCAGATCACCGGAAATTGGTCCGAAATACGATTGGCCGTGGAATCGAATGTTTCCGGTTATCTCTATGTGCTGGCATCGTTGGGCAATGGCAAATGGCAGAAACTGTCCACCCGTGACACCGCCGAGAGGGTAAAAACTGAAGTGTGGATTAACGTGAAACCATTTCAACGTGTGGAATTTCCACTCGGGCAGTTGACCAATGCGATAGGAAAGCCCGTTGTGTCTTCTTTAACAGTGTTGCTTTCACCCGAGCGGCTCAATGATCTGGGCCAATGGCTTGGGAGCGATGTGGCCAAGGACGGGCTGTTGATTGAACATACGGATGGCGTGGTGTTTGTTGTACAAATTGAACCGGGGAAGGAAGTTCCTTTGCTGTTGGATATTTCCTTGAAAGATTGAGGAGAAACATAGAAAGATGTTTTTATGGAATTAATAACGGAAACAAGAATCTCAAAATTATAGAGCGATAGTTTTTAGCAAAAAAACCCAAGCCATAGCCTTCCGGATCGTTTTTATTCCTTTTTTTTATTTTCTAAAACCTCCTGAAAGGATTTTTGAAGTGCTGCCATACCCTCCTGTGAAGCGGCATAGGGCCGCTGTACATAAGGAGGGAAAACATGAAGCGTGTGCATGGCAGAAAACGATGGTGGGGCTTGGTGATTGGAGGAGGGCTGGCCGGGCTGCTGGCTCTAGTAGGACTAGTAGGAACGGAGTTTCTCGGAACGGGAACACATCCTGGGCCGGTTGCCCATGCCGGCGCCCATCCCCATGAAGGATGGGTGAATGGAGATGAAGCCGGAGCCCTGGTAGGGCTAGACCCGGAGGGAAACCCCACGCAGGCCTTTCCCCTTAAACATACCGATGTGTTCATTCAAGTCAGCGGGCCGCTCGCACGGGCTCAGGTGACCCAGCAGTTCGAAAATCCTTATTCCGACAAAATCGAAGCGGTCTACACGTTTCCGCTTCCGCAGCATGCGGCGGTGGATGCGATGACGATTACCGTGGGAGATCGAGTTGTCAGGGGCAAGATCAAGAAGAGGGAAGAGGCCCGAGCCATTTATGAAGCGGCGAAACGGCGAGGCAACGTGGCAGGATTATTGGATCAGGAGCGGCCGAATATTTTCACCCAGTCGGTGGCCAATATTCTGCCTGGAGAGCAGATTACGGTGAGCATCAGTTATGTGGAGACGCTACCGTATGATGGCGGAGTTTATTCCGTGGTGTTCCCAATGGTGGTCGGCCCCCGGTATATCCCAGGGCAACCCATTGTCCAAGCGCCATCTTTGGGTGGGGGATGGGCCTATGACACCGACCAGGTGCCTGATGCCTCACGCATTACCCCACCAGTCCTGAAACCAGGCATTCGCTCAGGACATGATCTGTCCTTGGCCGTCAAGATTGATGCCGGAGTACCCATTCAACACATTCAGTCTCCTTCACATGACATCGAGGCGACTCAGTCAACCTCATCTCAGGCCGACATTCATCTGAAAGAATCTTCCACCATTCCGAATAAAGACTTTATTTTGACCTATAGGGTGGCGGGGGAGGACATTCATGATGCCGTACTCGCGCATCGAAACGGCAAGGATGGCTTCTTTACCTTGCTGCTTCAGCCGCCGGATCGGATGAAGACCGATAAGGTGACGCCGAAGGAACTGGTCTTTGTCTTGGATACCTCCGGATCGATGTCGGGTTTTCCGATTGAAAAGGCGAAGGAAACGATGCGCCTGGCCATCGACGGGCTGAATCCGCGCGATACTTTCAATCTCATCACCTTTGCGGGCGACACCCATATTCTCTTTCCCGAACCTGTTCCGGCGACTCCGGCGAATGTCCGGAAGGCTCAAGCGTTTCTGGCGTCCCGTTCGGGTGGGGGCGGGACAGAAATGATGAAGGCTATCCGTGCGGCTCTGGAGCCGTCCGATTCGCAGGAACATGTCCGGATCGTGTGTTTTATGACGGATGGATATATCGGCAACGACATGGCCATTCTGGGCGAAGTGCAGAAGCATCCCAACGCCCGCGTCTTTTCTTTTGGAATCGGCAGCAGCGTGAATCGGTTTTTGTTGGACAAGATGGCTGAGCACGGTCGCGGGGAGGTGGAATATGTGGGTTTGAATGATGACGGATCGGCGGCTGCCCGGCGTTTTCATGAGCGTGTCCAACATCCCCTTCTCACTGATCTATCGGTGGATTGGGATGGATTGGATGTGTCCGAGGTGTATCCAAAACAACTGCCCGATCTGTTTAGTGCGAAGCCGTTGATTCTGACCGGTCGGTATGCGACCCCAGGCAAGGGCACGATACGGTTGCGGGGCAAAGTGGCAGGACGTCCAGTGGTGCGGAGCATTGTTGTTGACCTTTCCAGCTTTGCTCCGGAGCATGATGTGTTGGCCACCTTATGGGCTCGGACAAAAATTGCGGAGTTGATGGCTGAAGATTACGAAGGTATCCAGCAAGGAAGCCCCCAGAAGAAGGTGCGGGAAGCCATTACGCAATTGGGCTTGGATTATCGGCTGATGACCCAGTTCACCTCATTTGTGGCGGTAGAAGAGTTGATCATCACGGAAGGGGGACAACCACGCCGGATCGAAGTGCCGGTGGAACTGCCGGAAGGCGTAAGTTACGAAGGCATATTTGGTAGCGGGGACGAACAAGGGAGGAGTTTTAGGCAAAGCATGATGCAACCGACTGCGAAAATGAGCCGAAGTTTTCTGGGAGGAGTCGTCGCTCAAGAATCCGTAGCTCCAAGCGCATCCGCAATGGTTGATCGTGTAGAACCTGAAAGAGACTTTCCCTGGCGCAAGGATTCGGCTAGCAAATTGGATTCTACACTCGAATCGTTGGTGGAACATGTAGAGAAGAAGACCACGTTGTTGCCCCAGGACGTTGCACAACATGTGAACCATGGGAAGGTGTTGCTTCAAGTCTGGTTGACCGATACCAAGCCTGAGACCTTGGAGAAGTTGAAAGAATTCGGCTTTGAAGTGGTGGCTCAGCCCAAGACGGGCCATCTTGTGATCGGGAGGCTGTCCGTTGAACACTTAGATACCTTCTCGAAATTGTCCGTAGTGCGATATCTCACGTTGCAACGGGCCGCAGCGTAAATTTGTGTGTTAGCTTTCAGGCGGCTCAGGGATGAGCCTGAGCCGCCTGATTTTTGAGTCATTCCTGACTTGGTAGCAGGAAACTATCTTTTGGGAAAGACCCTACCAAGTGGTGCGGACGGCATACTGGGTAATGAGTGGATCGGGCGTGAGGATGGTCAGTTCATGTTGGATAGCCTGGCAAATGAGCATGCGGTCAAAAGGGTCTTTATGAAGAGCAGGGAGTTTGGGCAGGTGTCCGGTTGCGGCTTCTTCCAACGCGAGTGTGCTAATGCCATGACGCTCCCGCTGTTGGGGGATAAATTGATCTACCGGTGTGGGGAGGAGAATCTTGCCCAGAGAGTATTTCACGAAAATTTCCCAAACAGAAATCGCACTCAGCACGATTTCATTTGAGGGGTCGGAAAATGTCTCCCGACTCATCGACGAAAGCGCCTTGTTGTCAGAAATGATCCACAGAAATGTGCAGGTATCGAGGAGAACTTTCACTCTGATTGCCCCGAAAACGCCTTGATAAGGTCCTCAGGGAGTGGCTCAAAAAAGCTATCGGGAATGGTGAATTGGCCCTTAGCTAAGCCAATGGGGCGTTTGCGTGAGAGAGGCGCCGGTAACCCTCTGATTTCGGCCACCGGTTCATTATGTTTGCACAAAATAATCGTTTCTCCCTTTTTGAGTTTGTCCAAATAGCGAGATAGATGGGTTTTCGCTTCGTGAATATTGAGCTTAATCATAACCTCTATATAAACTAATAATTAAACTAAGTCAATGTAGTGACAATCGTGGATCTTGGGAAAGTGGTCTTAGTTCAACAAGTCACAATGGGCCTTCGCCTTTTGATTCTATTAATCACAACTTACCTTACTGCTATTTGATTTGAAGGTTAAAACGGTTCCTGGCCGGCGCGGAGTTTGACGAGGGCGTCTTTCACGAACTCGATGTCCTTGGTGCCTGGCTCCATGTTTTGTGCGGCGAGTGTCCAGGCGGCATCGGTTTCCTGGCGGCGATTTAAATACCACAAGGCTAAACCCCGATACCAATTGACGGCGGGTTGATTGGGTAGGTCGGCCAGGACAATGTCAAAATGTGCGAGAGCCTGTTTGAATATTTCCAGATCGTCAATTTGACGCGTTTCGATCTGGATGACACCTAAATTGAAGTGGGCTTCATGCTGCTTCGGATCCAGCTCTAAGACTTTTCCCCAGGCCTTTTTGGCTTCAGGCATACGATTTAAGGCCATATAGGATCGTCCGGCCATGATTTGTCCTTGAAGGTCATCGGGATTGTCTTTGAGGCGTTTCTCCAGTTTCTCGACCATCTCCATCGGATTCGGGCCGCCGCCCATTTGGGCTTCGACGGCCATGAGCTTTTGTGCGGCCTTGAATTGTAGCGCACCGTAAATGCCGATGGAGGCGAGTAAGACCACCAACCCCGATGCAACGGCCGGAACCCAGCTTTTTCGTTTCGAGGCAATCTTTTGTTGATCGCTCGTTTCGTGTTGAGCCGTGTCCTTGAAGGTGTCCAGGCGGTCTAACAGGTGGAGCAGGCGGCGTTCATCCGTGGCTTTCAATCGTTCGTAGTCGGTTTTCTCCATACGCCCTTGCGAGAGCTCCATCTCAAGTTCCTGCAAGGACCGGATAATGGTTTCCCGTTCGACTTGAAGATCCGCAAGTTCCTGGGCTCGGTCATCATCCAGGCCGAAGGAGACGGGTGAAGGATCACGGCGCCAAAAGGGCAGAGTGAGGGAAAAGAGCACAATTCCAAGAATGACCACAAAAGGAATGATGAAGAAAGCGACAGTCGACATACAGGATGAAGATTATTCAGGACTCGAGTTCATGCTCGATACGTTTTCGAGCCTGGTCGTCCAGTGGCGGTAGAGGTTGGCTGGGCGGAGTTGGTGTATCCCGGACCCAATGGGTAACTTCCTTGTAAAGAAAAAACCCTCCGATGAGCAGGAGGAGAAACGGAGCCACCCAGATAAGCCAATTGACGCCATGTTTGGGTGGTTCCATAAGAATATAGTCGCCATAGCGGCTTAAGAAATACGCACGAATCTCAGCCTCGCTGTGCCCAAGTGCCAGGCGTTCACGAATGACTCCCCGCATCTGTTGGGCGAGCGGTGCGCCCGATTCCCAAATATTCTCCGTTTGGCAGACCGTACAGCGGAGCGTTTTGGCGATTTCCCGGACCTGAATATCTAAATTCGTCTCATCCTGCACGGCAGCGAAAAGAGAGACCGGAACGGCCAACAGAACCACGAGCCATAATGTTAATCGCATACGCATCAGGATGTCCTGGTAGCGGGTTGAGACGTGAGCAGCGGGGCAATGACTTTTTGCGTAATGTTGGTGTACACCTCGCCGGTGATCGGACCGACCCATTTATGCCGGATTTTCCCCTGTTGATCGATGACAAATGTTTCAGGCACCCCATAGACCCCATAATCAATGGCTAGTTGCCCTTTGAGGTCACGGACATGGGAGAAGGTTGTGCCGTATTGCTGTAAATAGTGTTGGGCATCAGGCAATTTGTCTTGATAGTTCACGCCCAGCATGACGAAGTCAGGATGATCTTTGAAGAGTTGATGAAGCTGTAAGATGCTTTCGTGCTCTACCTTGCATTCATAGCACCAAGACGCCCAAAAATTGAGCAGAACCACTTTCCCCTTGAATTGAGCCAGAGAGATCGTTTGTCCTGTTTCGACATCCGGTCCTTCAAAGTTGGGAGCCTCGGTCCCGATCAGGACCGTAGGAATGTGCCGTGGGTCCCCCCAGAGCCCCTTGTAAAACAAGGCGAACAGTCCCAGCAGGATGAGGACCAGAGTCAGTTGCCAGCCTTTGTTCATTCTTCCTTCTTTCGCGGGCGGAGAATATTCAGAATGACGCCGAGACCCATAATGACTCCTCCGCCCCACACCCAAAGAATCAGCGGATTGAGCACTCCGCGGGCGACGGCCACGCCGTCTTCGGAGACTTCCGGCATGGTCAGAAAAATGTGCCCCATGTTGATGGCATAAATGGCCGATTCCGTGGTGGGCGTTTGGGTGGCTGCGTATATCCGCTTTTGTGGCCGAAGTTCCGTGATCAGATTTTCTCCCTTAAACACCTGGAAGACGCCTTCCTGGGCGTTCCAATTCCCGCCGGCCACTTCGTGGATGTTTGTCAGTTTCATACGATAGTCCCCGATGGCGAATTCATCCCCCACGCGCATCGATACCACTTTTTCCGTTTGATAAATGGTCGAGGCAATGATGCCCACCACCAACACGAGAACGCCGATATGGGTAATCATGCTGGAATAGCGCCGTTGGTTGGCGGTAAAGGCCGCCAGACCTCCCTGGAAGATATTGCTTCCGTTTCGCTGGGCATACAGTTGTGAGATTTTGCCGAAGTCTAAGACAATTGCCATACCCGCGAATGCCACGACATAACTTCCTGCCAGGGCATAAAGGTTCTGAATCCCTGTCACAAGGAGCAGGATGACCATAACCGCGCCCGCTAAGAGAGGTAGAGAAAAACTTTTTTTCAGGCTCGCGATCGACGCTTTCCGCCACGGGATATAGGGTCCGATGCCCATGAGAAATAACAGTCCAAGGGCAATAGGCATAAACACGGCATTGTAATACGGCGGGCCGACGGTGACTTTGGCGTCCTGCAGCGTTTCAAGGATTAACGGATACAAGGTTCCCAGGAAGACTGTGGCCGCAGCTACCAGAAAGAATAAATTATTAAAGAGGAAGATCGATTCACGGGATATCAGCGAATCCATCTCGACTTGTGATTTCAATTTATTGGATCTCAGGATCAACGCGCCGAAAGCAATTCCGATGACGGTGCCGACGAACAGAAGAATGTAGAGGCCGCGCTCAGGATCCGTGGCAAAGGAATGAACGGAAGTGAGCACGCCGCTTCGTACGAGAAAGGTGCCAATCAGGGACAAGGAAAATGTGACGATGATGAGGAAGAGATTCCAGACTTTGAACATCTTCCGCTTTTCCTGCACCAGCACCGAATGGAGGTACGCGGTGCCCACCAGCCAGGGCATAAACGACGCATTTTCGACAGGATCCCAGCCCCAATAGCCGCCCCAGCCCAGTTCATAATACGCCCAATAGCCGCCAAGCAGGATACCGGTCGTCAGGCACATCCAGGCAAACGTGGTCCATCGCTGGGTGACCTTGATCCACTCTTCGCCTAATCGCCCGGAAAATAACGCGGCCATGGCAAAGGAAAAGGGAATGGAAAATCCCACATAGCCCATGTAGAGCATGGGGGGGTGCATGACCATCGCCGGGTCTTGCAGCAACGGATTCAAATCTTTGCCATCAAGGGGAACGGGCAGGAGCCGTTCAAACGGACTCGAGAGAAAAACAATTAAACATAAAAATCCGAACATGACCGCCGATTCTACAGCGATCAAATAGGGCATGATCGCAGGTTGGGTGCGCCAATGCAGCCAGACGGCCAGGGTGCTGAAGAGGGAAAGAATGAAGACCCAGAGCAGCAGGGAGCCTTCATGCCCCCCCCACACGGCAGCGACGGTATAGAAAAACGGGAGTTTTGAGTTTGAATTATTGGCGACGTAGAGGACGGAGAAGTCCCGCGTGATAAATGCATAGACCAATGAGAGCATGCCCACGCTGAGCAGAAAAAAAATGAGCGTGACGGCCATGCGTCCCGACCTGGCCCAATCGGGGTTGCGGGTTTTGAGGGCTAAGACGGCACTGGCCATGCCAAAGACAGACAATACGAGGGCGACAATAACTGAAAAATGTCCAATTTCAATAATCATGTAGAAGAGCGAGCCGGCTTAAGGGGAGAGGGTTTTCATGAAATCTTTTTTGGGCAGTTCTACGCCAGCTCGCTTGAGTTCCATGGGCATGTAGTCTTCGGAGTGCTTGGCCATGATCATCGTGGAATGAAAGGTCTTGCCGTCTCGCCATTGGCCTTCTACCACAGCCCCTTGTCCTTCTTTGAAGAGGTCTGGAGGAATGCCCTGGAACGCCACGGGAATGGTGACAGCGCCGTCTGTGAGTTCAAAAGTGAGACCCACAGGCTCGGCTTGGGTTTTCAGGCTGCCTTTTACGACCATGCCGCCCACCCGAACTTTTTTGGTATAGGCTTCTGCCGTGAAGGCTTTGACCTCGGATGGGGTGACGAAATACACAATATTTTCCCCGAAATTCCCGAATGCAAGATATCCGAGCGAACCGGCAATCAACAAGATGCTGACGACGATCGCGATCTTTTTATTCTTTGTTCCCAAGAGAGTCGGCCTCTGGTTCGTAAAGTTTCGATTCTTTGATCTCTTTAAATAAAACCATGACTCTTTGGCTCATGGCAAATACCATCCACCCCAAGGCCAGGACGGAAATCAGATAGGCCGCAGCCACAAATCCAAAATTATTGATTAATGCCGTCTCCTGTGCCCTGAAAACCTGTGCCTGGCTGTCCCAGCGTCCGATGAGGACCAGCGTTTTCAGTTCACGAATATTTTCCAGCGGGGGACCCTGGTACACCACAGCGAGGCTGGATGCCCCGTCGACGAATTCAAATGTGGCCTGCCCTTGTTCCATATCTCCTTTCAACGTACCACTTTTGACCATCCCTTGTATCCGGACCGGTTGAGTGGCCGGAGAACTGCCGAGTAGCGTTCCCACCGAAATTGTGGATAAGTGTTGTTGGTAGTGCTGATAGGTCAGGAAGCCGAGAAGAAGGGTTGCCCCAAGAATCAGAGCCCAACGTGTATAGAGTCCGGTCATGGAGTCGTCTGGGAAAAATGGGTTTGACTGAGCAAGCGGCCTTTTTTGGCGTGCAATAAATCAGTTAAGTACAAAATTTGGGTCCGGACCATTACCATATACGCAAACAACAACCAACATCCGAGGCTCATCAACGTCAAGGGGATCAGGATGTCATCTGAAATACTCACCCCTCTGGTGGAGAAGGACATGGGTTGGTGGAGTGTTCTCCACCATTCTACCGAAAATTTAATAATCGGCAGGTCGATGCCTCCAACGATAGCCAGAATGGCGGCGTAGCGCCCGCCTCGCATAGGGTCATCTACCAGTCGTCGAAGCATGAGGTATCCCCCTAAAATCAGGAGGAGCACGGTAAACGAGACGAGTCGGGGATCCCAGGTCCACCAGGTATTCCACGTGGGTTTCGCCCAAATCGATCCTGTGATAAGAGCCAGTGTCGTAAAGAGTGCACAAATACTGGCCGAGGCCTGGCACATGTTATCCACCAGGGGATCCCGTTTCCACAAATACCAGATGCTGCCGCCAAATAAGACGGAATAGGCCAAGGTGCTCGTGTGCGCCAGCGGGACATGGACATACATAATTCTGACCAGCTCGCCTTGGTAGTAATCAGGCGGCGAGGCGAGTAAGCCGGTGTACAGGCCTAAAAAGATGCAGAGAGCAGCCCCTCCTCCAAACCACCCTTTATAGCGTTGGATCTGTCGGATAATGCGATTGATCATGGTTTGTATTGTAAAGGGATATGAGCCAGTGGGAAAGGGCAGACAAGACAAGCCGAATTCAAGATTTAAGAG
>JAOUGQ010000067.1 GCA_029865515.1 Nitrospirota bacterium | reverse complement strand
GTCCCGCCTTGAGAGCCGGTTCGCAACAGGCCGTATCCATTTGCGACGAATGGGTTGAAAAGATCTCTGCGTCTTCCATGGTTTGGTAGGCTTCCCATGGAACTCCGGCAGGATCCAGCACCCAGGATTTATCCGATTTGGCATAACAGCAGAGGGTCTCGCCTTCTTCCGCTACCGGGAGATTCCAGACTTTGAGTCGTTGCCGGATGTCATCCAACTCTTCTTCCTCATCCACCTGGATGCCTAAGTGATCCACGCCTTTGGTTGAGGTTCGCGTGGAGATGGCCAGGTTCACGCGGGGATCTTCGAGCATCCATTTGGCATAGTCCGGTTTTCGTTTAACCGGATCCGCCCCAAACAGTTTGGTATAAAACCCGATGGCTTTTTCCAGATTGTCGACTCCGATATGAAGATGAAGACGTCTCATGATTTGGTCACCTCGTGAGTGAATTAGCAACAATTCGAGAGCTCAATGATGCTGCAATTCTTTTTCTTATTGTCCCGGATACTGGCCATGTCCTCGCGGCAGCAATCCTTCACCATGTAGCGGATCAGGTTGGTGAAAAATTCAAAGTTAGCGCTGTAGATGATCGACCGGCCTTCACGCCTTGAGAGAACCAGACCCGCTTTGCTCATATGCGAAAGGTGGAAAGATAACGTGTTATGGGGAATGCCCAGAGCTTCGCTCAAGGCTCCAGCAGGGGCCCCTTCCGGGCCGTATTCCACCAATAGACGAAAAACCCGCAACCGCGTTTCTTGTGAAAGCGAATCAAAAGCTAATAGGGCCTCTTTAATTTCCATATGTCCAGAATAATGGACATATTTACAAAAAGCAAGGGACTTTTAAGGGCAAGTCAGGAAAAACTAGATTGGGGTAGGACCTACACCAGGAGGTTTAACGCGAATGGAAAACGATGTACGGCTTTCATTCGAAAGGCCAAATAGCAGATCGAAATGACAACATTTTCAGTTATTCGCACCTCTCTCTTCCGTCCCGGAAGACGGATGACTTACCCATGCGACGATTGCCTTGTTTGCAGAGTATTGTGCAACCATTGTTTCAATTCCACTAAAAATTCCCTTACTGCGTTGTGAGCGGCTTCCACGCCTCCATAGGCATCTTCACTCGGGGCCTCTTCCCGAAATTCAAAATTCCGGGTTCCGATCACACGAGGATCAAAAACCGTCATCAGTTGCGCCCGCAAGGTCAATCGTATTCGACTCGGTTGTTGCGTAAATTCCTGAACCAAGGCCACCTGTGAAATGTCTAGGCGGTAGTCGCCTCGAACGACGGAAGGCAGTTGAATGACCGATGCCCAGTCATTCCCGGTTTCGAGTGTTGTCGTGATTAACGGCGCCAGCATGCGTGCAGGGGAATCAACCCATTGGCTGGTGGCGAAATAGCGAAGCTCATGGGGAACCTGTTCATAGGCCATCCGTTGTGATTCAAAGCCGGGCGCCGGTTGCGGGAGCGAAACCAGGAGAGTGGGCACATTCATAGGACGGGATGCGTCAGTTTCCAGGGCTTCTCCGCCCTCCTCTATTTCCAGGACATACGACCGTATAGGTTCATGCGTCCCTCGCGAAAGGCCACAAGCTGAAAGAACGAGCAAACAGAACATTGCAGGAAGAAGGAGTAAGGCTTTCATGGATTTACTCACCGGGGCCTCTGGGTTGAGGTGGTCGACCATAGAGCAGGGAATCGGGTGCCCGTTCGATTTCCTGAGCCACGCGTTGTAACGTAGAGGTCAGTTCACGGAGTTCGGTCACTAACTGACCGGTTTCTTCCAATGTTTCGCGTGTGAAGTGTTGTATGCCCGGCCGACTTTCCTGAACGATCGTTTGCACAGCCTTTCCCGTCTGCGCCAATTCTTCAGTCACCTTCTGCACAGCCATGGTACTTCGATGGATTTGCTCCAGGAGTTCGGGCAGATCCTGATTCACACGAGAAGTCACCATAGCAAGATTATCGGCGGCTTCAGATGCTCTCTCAATTCCCTGGCCCATTGTCTCACTATGCTTGGCTAATGTATGAGACAACCTGGAAAGGTCGTTGAGCATGCCTTCAAATTTTGCCCGGTTCTCCTCATTCATGAAAGCCCTGGCGTTCTCACTGAAGACCGTTAAACTACCCAAAAGCTTGGAAAGCCCCTGCTCCGACAGGAGACGGGAAAGGGCCATATCCAATCGATAAAATAGCGACGGCTTCGTTTGAATGACCGGATATTCCTGACCGGGTTCGATTTCCAGCTGAGGGGCATCACGACTCCCACCTTCCAAATTCAGGGTGGCCAACCCGGTTAATCCTTGTGTCTCGAGAGTCGCGACGGTATCTGTCTTGATGGGCGTCCCCCGAAGAATATCAAGGGTCAACCGCACCTCCTCCGGATTGTCCGGATTCAAGGCAATCGCCTTAACCCGCCCCACATTCACCCCACGATATTTCACGGTTGAATTGATGCTCAACCCGGCTACGGACTGGCGCATGTAGGCATGGTACTGGTCGTACACGCCACGGTAATCGGATTTCCCTAACCACAACACCATGACCACGGCGACCACACCCAGGACCAGGACAAACGTGCCGACAATCACGTAATGAACTTTGGGCTCCACGATTACACTCCGTACTGACTGTGAGCCGCCCTTCCCCGCGGCCCGTGGAAATATTCATGAATGAGTGGATCGGTTGACCCCGCCAATTCTTTCATGGTTCCCACATCCAGAATTGTACCATTCCCGAGTATGGCGACACGGTCCGCAATCCGCCAGAGTGAATCAAGATCATGCGTGACCATGACCACGGTTAATCCTAAGACCGCCTTGAGATGAAGAACCAACTCATCGAACCCCGCTGCAATGACGGGATCCAATCCGGCGGTCGGTTCATCCAAAAAGAGCAGCTCCGGATCCATGACAATCGCCCGTGCCAATGCGGCTCGACGCCGCATGCCGCCACTGAGTTCACTGGGGTATTTGCCGGCACTATCCATGGGCAATCCGACGGCAGCAATTTTCAGTGCCACAATGTCGCGTATGAGTTCAGGGGGAATATCCGTGTGCTCCTTTAAGGGAACCGCCACATTCTCGGCAAGAGTCAAGGAACTGAATAACGCGCCCTGCTGAAACATGACGCCGAATCGCCGGTACACATCGTGTGCGCCCCGTTCTTCTAACCCCGGCACGTCTCGTCCAAAAAGACGAATGGTTCCTTCAGCGGGTAACTGCAATCCGATGATTTCCCGCAGAAGAGTGGTTTTCCCGGAGCCATTACCACCCGCGATAGCAAAAATCTCCCCTTGCCGAATCGTTAAATTGATATCTTTATGGACCACCGCATCACCAAACCTGGTGCACACATGGCTCACCTCAATAACAGGGATCCCGGCGTGAATCATTTCCGAATCCATGCTTAAATACTCCACCAACTGAAGACAATACTGCAAACAGCATCGAACACAATGACCAGAAAAATACTTTGGACCACCCCGATTGTGGTTCTCCGCCCCACGTCATCCACATTGCCACGGATCTGAAAACCTTGATAACAGCCAACCAGGGCAATGATGATTGCGAAACACGGGGCCTTGCCGATCCCGATGAAAAAATGCCGGAGAGCCACGGCTTCCTCAAATCGATCAACAAACTCCACTCCGCTGACATTAAGTTGATTAAAGGCAATCAACGCACCCCCAATCACTCCGATGATGTCCGCATACACGGTCAAAAGGGGAACGGCAATCACCAGCGCAAAGACCCGTGGCAGAACCAGCAATTGCATGGGTGAAAGCCCAAGAGTCCTGACAGCATCCAGTTCCTCCGTCACTTTCATAGTACCAATCTGAGCGGCATAGGCTGATCCCGATCGACCTGCGATCAGAATAGCAACAATCAGGGGAGCAATTTCCCGGAGAAGAGAAATTCCCACCAGATCAACCACAAAAATATTAGCCCCGAACTGGCGCAATTGTTCGGCCCCCTGATACGCAATGACAACACCCATGAGAAACGCCAGCAACCCGGTAATAGGCAAAGCACGAAACCCATCCAGCTCCAGGCTGTGGAATAACGCCTGCCACCTGATCAATGAGGGCCGCCGGAGTGAACGGAACAACTGAACCGTTGCCTCTCCCACAAATGCCACACCCTTCAAGGCCTGCCGGATGTGCAGCCCAATCCACCATTGAATCTTCTCTCGGAATCCCCCTTGCGCGGGCGTCACTTCACGCACCCGCTCCCAATGGCTGGACACCATCTGAAGCAAGTCATCAAACTCCGGACGTAGCCCTTCTACCATGACCCGTTTTCCTTGGGAGCGAAGTTCCGTGAGCGTCCGATTCAGCACGATCGCGCCACCTGTGTCCAGGGCCAGAATATTCACAGCATCCCAGACCACAGCCTCCGCAGCAGGCCACTGGATCTTAGTCAGTTGCTTATTCAGACTAGTCAGATGAGGTATAGTCCATGATCCTTCACAACGGATGATGGAATCGTTCGTGATGTGGACTTGGGGCTCTCTATTTTGAGGTTTTCCGTTCATGGCTACCCGACAATTTTACCTGAAAAAAAACCACGGAAGGGCTTTGGGTACCAAGGGCGAGTCCCGTTTTCCTTCTATCTAGAGACCAACCCGGTGCAATGGGAATGCCTCGGAACTTCAACAAATTCCGGAATTTCCCTCCGGCAGGCCTGTTTGTTGAAAAATCATAATTAAACGTGGGACTTAGGAAATTTTTCTCACAAAATTCCGCCAGTGGGTTCCATAAAGGACAAGTGGCATTTCCTCCACATTGTGGACAGTGGCGCGAAATGCTACACAAGATGATGCCATTTTTGTAATTTCTCTTGAAACGAAGAGTTCTGAAGGTTTTCACTTTTGAGCACAACCCTTGCTGTTGTTTTTCTCCGAGTCCCCGGACCATGTTAAGCTGAGAATCTTTTCCTGGCACCGATATCGATGACCAAAAATATTCCCCTTTTCAATATCACGATTGCCCAACGGCTCAAAGAAGTCGCTCAACTTCTCCACAGTCAGGGGAGCAACCCTTTTCGCGTCCTGGCTTATCAACATGCAGCCCAGACCCTCGAACAATTAGAACGGCCGATCGACGACCTTGTCCAAGCTGAGGGGATCGAAGGGCTTAAGCAGCTTCCCGGTGTGGGAGAAAGTCTGGCCCGCGCCATTCGGGACTTAGTCCGAACGGGAAGACTGCCGATGCTGGAACGGTTACGAGGAGACACGGAACCTGAAAGCGTATTGGCCACCGTTCCAGGAATCGGGAAAAAACTGGCAAGCCGCCTCCATCATGATTTGGAAATCGACACGCTTGAAGAACTGGAGGTGGCCGCTCATGATGGGCGATTACGTCAAGCAGGCGGCATCGGTGAAAAACGCCTGGCCGGCATTATCGCCTGTTTAACTGAACGGTTGGGACGCGTACGGGCAAAAGTCCATCAGGTTGCGCAAGAGATTCCTTCCATCGAAGAACTGTTGGATGTCGATCGGGAATACCGGGAAAAAGCCAAAGCCGGGGTGCTGCATCTTTTTGCTCCACGGCGGTTTAATCCCACCCATGCAGCCTGGCTCCCCGTTCTTCACACGCAACGCGGGGACCGGCATTACACCGCCTTATTTTCCAACACGGCCAGGGCTCATCAACAAGGAAAAACCGGCGATTGGGTCGTGCTGTTTTTTGACGACGGGGACAAGGAGGCCCAATGCACGATCATTACGGCTGAATGGGGAATTCTGGAGGGACGACGAATCGTGAGGGGGCGTGAAACAGAATGCTTACGCTATTATGAAGAGCGGAGGGCCGGGGAACAGGAAACAGCCACTCCATGACACTCTCGGTATACAGGAAAAGCTCCAGACATGCCGCTGGTAGACATTCAACATCTCACGTGTGAAATTGGCGGGAGCACGATCCTTCGGGATCTGACTCTCTCCATCGAAGAACAGGAAATCCATGCGTTGCTAGGGGCCAATGGCTCGGGAAAAAGCACCTTGGCCTATGTCTTGATGGGTTGTGAAGGATTCACTCCCAGCGGGGGAACGATGATATTCAAGGGCATGGACCTTGGGCCTTTGCCCATGTTTGAGCGGGCCCGATTGGGCATGACCTTAGCGTGGCAGGAGCCGGCTCGCTTCGAAGGTATTACCGTTTCGAATTTCATCCGATTAGGGAAGCCGGGCGTTGACCCTGCCCCGTACCTCACAAAGGTCGGGCTCTCTCCAGAAGGGTATGGCCCCCGATTTGTTGATAGATCATTGAGCGGAGGAGAACGAAAACGCATTGAGTTGGCGGCCGTCCTGGCCTTGAAACCCCGATTCGCGATTTTAGATGAACCCACCGCCGGGATCGACATGCTCTCCGTTCAAGACATGATGAATGTCATCCGCTCTTTTAAGGAGGACGGGGCCTCCGTTCTTCTGATTACTCACCAGGAAACGATCGCCTTGATGGCCGATCACGCTTCACAATTGTGTGGCGGACGGATTATCGCGTCGGGTCACCCCAAGGATATCGCCGACCAGTATAAACAAGGTAGTTGCATCCGGTGTGATGGTGAACGCTGCCTGCCGTTCGCCACCGCCAGGTAAGACACCATGCGTGAACTCAAAATACTGACTGAGACATTCCAGTCGTTAGGAGGGGACCCTGAGGTCTTTCAGGATCGGCACATTGCCCACATGGCCGCCAGCGGCCATCGCCTGGTCAGTCAACGGGAAATTCCCGGCGTGACGATTGACGCACACGAAACAGGGGATGGCATCACCAACACCATCATCATTGAGAAGGGGAAGCATATCGAACTGCCGATACATTTATGCTTGGGCATTACCGAAAAAACCGGAATTCAACGCATCCAGACCCGATTGGTCATTGAAGAAGGGGCGTCAGCTTCCTTTTTAGCCCACTGCCTGTTTCCATTCGTGGAGTCTGGAGAGCACCGCATGGATGCCACGCTGGAGATTAAAGAGGGTGCGCACGTGCGATACAACGAAAGTCATTATCAGGGAACGTTGGGAGGCATGGTCGTTGTTCCCCAGGCCATGGTGTCCGTTGGACCCGGCGCGCAGTATTTTTCGGACTTTTCCCTGGTCAAAGGCCGTGTGGGACAGTTGCAGATTGATTACGTCGTGCAGGTGGAGGCATCCGCTGTGGCCGAACTCACCTCAAAAGTATTCGGACGGGGAAGCGATATCATTCATATTAAGGAAAAGATCGTTCTGACCGGGGAGCATGCGAGAGGACTTATTAAAACGCGTGTCGCCTTAGAACACGACGCCCAGGGTGAAATGACCGGTATCATGGAAGCGCACGCCAAAGGAGCACGCGGCCATGTGGATTGTCGGGAAATTATCAAAGACCGTGCGGTTGGCCGTGCGATTCCAATCGTCCAGGTGACTCACCCGGAAGCAAAAGTGACACATGAAGCCTCGATCGGAACGGTGGATAAAAAGGAGTTGGAAACGTTAATGGCACATGGGCTCGACCCGGAGCAAGCCACGGAACTGATTGTCAGCGGCATGCTGCAGTAGCCTTCATTACTCACATGACACAAATAAATTCGATCTGGATTTGCGCTTTTTCGAGAGGATTCAGGGAGATACCGGGGAACAGTAAGCCAGCATTACAGTGGGGGTAGCCACTTGACCTGTGATCTGACAGCAGCTCCCACCTAAAAGAACGAAATCTCGAAATCGGACTTACGCCGTTGGGAGAAGGGGTATCCAGGCGGTGATGATCGTTCCTTGGCCCTTGGAAGCCTTGACATCAAAAGTCCCCTGGACGCTACGAATCCGTTCCTTCATTCCAATTAACCCTAACCCGTGAGTGCCTGACCGGACAGCCTCGGGGGAAAATCCTTTTCCGTTATCCGTAATGATGAGTTGGAGCCCGGTCTCCATCCCCTTCAAACACACGGACACCTGCGTCGCCTGGGCATGCTTCGCCACATTTCTCAAGCACTCTTGCGTCAGACGGTACACACACAACGCGATATCCTGAGGCAAGAGACAAGACACATCTTGAGGTTGAAACGTGACAGGAATGTGCTCCCATTTAGAAAAATCTTTGACAAAAGACTGGAGCGCAACGACTAACCCCAGGTCATCCAAAATCGAAGGATGGAGCTGATACGCGAGGCGCCTGACATTATCGGAAAGCAAAGATACTTGTTCATTCAGGCGTTGAAGGGTGTCCTGCATGGGATCCGACTCCGGCAGACTGGCCTGAATCGATTGAATTTGGAGCGCGACCACCGCTAATCGTTGATTCATATCATCATGAAGTTCACGGGAGAGACGGCGACGTTCATCTTCCTGAGCAGAAATCAATTGTGATCCAAGGGCCCGAAGTTCCTCCTGGCTCTGTTGGAGTTCCCCTTCGCGATGCTGAAGAGCCTTTTCTGTCTGCTTGCGGACGGTGATATCCCTCACAATGCCGGTAAAGAAGATCTCTCCGTTTTTGTGCCAATACCCAAGAGAAAGTTCGAGAGGGAATTCGCTGCCCTCCCTTCGAAGCCCCATCAATTCGAACATCTCCCCCTCAACCGTCTTTTTCCCGCCTCGGGAGGCTCGTTCGATCCCGGCTTGATGAGCGAGACGAAACCGTTCGGGAATGATTCTCTCCAAGGTCTGACCTTGCATCTCCTCCGCCGAAAAGCCAAACAAGGTTTCCGCTCCTCGATTCCAAAACACCACCTTCCCCTGCCCATTCAGAGAGATGATACCTTCGTCTGTTGATTGCACAACTGATTGTAACTGTTCCCGGCTATCCCGGAGAGCCACCTCTGCGTGTTTGCGCTCGTGGATTTCGCATTGTAATGATTGATTGGACTTGAGCAATTCAAGGCTTAACGTCATCGATGCCATCGTGACGGTGTGGTTATGGCGTAAGGTGGCGAACATCAGCACAACAAAAAGCAGGCTCATGCCTCCCATGGCCATATGCAGCTGATCATCAAGGGCAAAGAACCGAACGAGGAGCGGGATCATGGTAGGAAGAGTAAAGGCCAGAAAGGCCTCTTTCAAGGCCGCATACACGGCTGTCGCCCCGGCGATCATGCCTCCTAACACAAAAGCCAGAAAGATCTGATGCGAAAGTGAGCTTTCCGGAAAGGACACGACACTCGTTGCACCCCAGATCAAACCGGAGGCAAGAGTCCCCCCAACAAATCTACGAATCCAACAACGTGAATCCAGCGCCCCTCGCGACGCTTTTCGGAATTGATAACAGAGCACGCCCCATAGCACGTTGAGCACAATCAGAGCGAACAACCAGGAGAACAACACACCACGAGAAATAAGGTTCCATTGGATGTAGGTCAAAATAGGCCCATTGATCAGTGAGGCAATAATTCCAACCGGTGCGAGCGCATAGAGTTGCTTGACCTGCATAGACAAGAGATCGCGTTCTTTTGCATTCAACAGACACCCCCCAGGCTTCCAAGAGATATTAAGAAGCACATCAGATATTCAGCGTCACGTAGGGGGAAGATGCCGAATACCTCTTTGAACCCGAAAATTGTAAAATTTCTACCTATTTCTTACAAGGATTTTTTTATCTTCTACTCCATGAGTGCTTGCGATAGATGAACTGCTCCGGAGCGAACAGCAGGCAAACAGAGTCAAAGAGAGATTATTCGTCCCTCAGTGATTCACGGAAGGAAGGCATAAGGAATTATTTCATTGGAGATCGTAAGGACAAGTCAGAGAGCGGCCTTATTGGGAACGACACAAGCGATACAATAAGATATTGAAAGCAGCCACCCCTCTCAAGAACCATCCTGACCGGATACTACCGCGAGAAGCGCAATACACTTCATGACACCACACTGTGCCTGGCGGCATGCTCAAGAACCTGCTGAACATGAACCTCGACCTGCCTCAGAACTGACGGCGAGACAGCATAGCCGTCACTCTCATAGGTGAGAATCGGCATCCCCTGCTTAATGCTGCACGGCTTGAGGATCGCCTCCGAGATCCGGTACGGAAGACAATTGAAAGGCCCCAGGAGAATAATGCCGTCATAGCCTTCACTGGCGGCTTCAAGTCCCTTGCCCACCGTCGGGATAATTTCGCCATAGATGGTGGGCGAAATATGCTCCGACGCTTTTTCAAAGAGCGAGGCGACATTATTCGCGCCCGCCACGAGCAATCCTGTCCTGCGAAAGAGTCCACGGTAATACTGCTCGGTCCAGCCCACGGTCTGGTAGCCTAACCACTGCTGCAGATATTCCTTGCCATCCGGTTGGAAAATCCTGGTGCAAGCCTTGGCCATGGCCAGCCCACCCGGCTTCATTCCCCAGCCGTCGGCGTTCCTCGTAACCCGGTCATAGGAGTCATAGAGCACCAGGTCACCCAGATCGACCGGTTTGAGAATGATGCCTTTCTTGGTATACCGGTCACACACCCCGTCCATAAAAAAAGGACTGAACCGGGTAAAAAAGTCTCCCGTCACCACCACCCGTGGACAGGTTAACGGATCCCGATCACGCGGGAAGGCGGCCAGTCGATCGATCAATCCTGGCAGTTCAGCTTGGAACTGCTCGAACGAGTGAGCCCCCTTCCTGAACTGACGCCATTCGCTCCTGAGCTGATCCACGCTTTCAGGGGTGCCCACCACCTGCAAAACGTGCTCGATCTCCACCAGAATGTCTGCCACATGCATCGTCGGCAACAAATGTTTCGACAAGGCTGTCAGGTCGAATCCACCGTAATTATTCTCCGGTCCCGGACTGAAGAGAAAGATGTCGGCCAACCGTTGTTCACCAATGAACCTGTCAAAATAGCCCATGTAACAATCGGTCACGCAGGGGGCGCCGCCACGGATCATATAGAAGCCGGCAATCTCGCCGGGACGACGACTTTCATGCACCTGGAGCAACTGTCCAATACAAATGGGCAGAGGGAGACACTCGCGGCCCGACGTGTGTTGGAGACCGCGGTTAAGTTGACTTCGGTCCAATGGAATAATGTCCCCGACGTGCAACCCTAACCAACCGGCCGACATCGCCGCCGCCTCAGTATGGTAGTCGGAGAAATTCGGAAAATAAATTTTCACCCGTGGATCGGTCAGCTGAACCTGTTCCCCATTCGACCGAAGGATCTGACCTCCTGGAATCAGCCGGCATGGCGTAAAGGGTTTGCCAGGACTGGTTTGCGCCTCACGGTAATTCTGGACGATGTCCAGGAATGCCTCCAGGCGTGTCTGCACGCCCGCATCAGCCGTGTGCGCATCGATCTCAAGAATCAAATAGGGCTTGGCCCCCATCTCGGAAGACAACACAGAGTGGGTAAAGGCGTCGATGGTGCAACTAAAGTTACTCACACAAAGTAGAAACAGATTGGGATGCTTCTTGGTCACGGCCATGGCATTCAAAATCTGGTTGGCGAAGTGCCATGACGTCGATCCTTCTTCAATGGGCGCGAGACAGTCGGCCGGAATCACGGCAACTCCCATACTGGACAGCTTCTTTCCCACTGACTGAGACGCCTCCTGGGTAAACGCGCTGTAGCTGTGCCCGGCGAGTAAAATGGCGGGCTTGCCCGATGCCACCGCTTCCTTGAGGGCCGACTGACCAAGATCCCGAAGGGCCCGCTCGCTTTCTGTCTGCGCTTGGACGGCCGCCCTCCAGGCTTGCTGAGCCAGCTCACGCGGCATATCCAGATCCCCCACCGCCATATCCACCAGAGCCCCACACGCTTCATACCCTTTCGAAAAATCCAACACCGGCGAAAGAAAGTGAATATCTGAAAATGCTTTAGACATAAAATACGGACAGGCTTGGGTGATGGGGCACAGGTAACATTCACGACAGGAATTGAGGTGAGGCATGCGTGTCACCTGAGGCAAAAAGACCAGTTCCAATTTCTTCCGGGAGAGATCCAACACCGCGCCATGCGCAATTTGCGTGGGGAAACAAAATCCCGCGTTCGATTTCAGGTCACCACGCGGGTCTACATCCGACAACACCACTTCCATGCCCAGACTGGAGAAGAAGGTTGAGTACAGCGGATAGAGCGAATGCGTCATGAGCGCTCGTGGAATCCCGATCCGTTTCGCTTTTTTCTGCACGCCGACAGCGGAGTGGTTGGAGTGACCCAGGGAAGCTTCCACAAGTGACTTCGCGCTATCCAAAGCCCGCTTCACGCCCCAATCAACGCGCGTGGTCCCTTTCTCGTTAGGAGTGGTCGCCAGAAGGGGCGGGGCACCGTTAAAAATCAATTTGGCCCTCTTCTCCACCAGGTCGGGAGCCGCAACGGTCCGGGCCTTTCTTTTCCACACGCTCTCAAAGAGGCTGCAACGGCCGCCAAAGGGAAACCGCCGGCCGGCCACGATGAACCGGTCGATACTGCAATACATGGCGCACGCGCCACACGTAAACCGGCCGGCCAGCGTCATCTCGGGTTCGGCCAGCGTCAACAGGTTGGTGGGCGTGCCGAGTGATCCGCCCGACCTCTGAAAGGCGAGCAACCCGACCCCGAGAGCTCCCAGTAACTCAGGGCTGGGAGGAATAACAACATCGCGTCCGATACTATGGGCAAAGGCGTGGCCAATCGCATGATTTAGCGCCACCCCACCCTGGAGAAACACTTTTTTTCCCACATACCGCGGCCCTTTGACTCTGTTGAGATAATTGCTGGCGATGGCATAAACCAATCCGGCAACGATATTGTCACGGGGATGCCCGCCTTGTTGCGCGATGCGAATATCAGAGTTGATAAAGGCGGCGCAGGTCGCCTTGAAATGTACGGGCGAGGAAGCCGTGAGC
>JAOUGQ010000066.1 GCA_029865515.1 Nitrospirota bacterium | reverse complement strand
GGGAGAGTTGATCTCGCCGATTGCGATGGAGCAAGGGGTGCGGTTTGCAGTGCGAGAAGGGGGCCGAACGGTGGGAGCCGGGGTGGTCACGGAAATCGTCGCGTAAGAACATAATGGTGAAGTGGAAAGGGTAGGTTTTTGTGGATCGAGACCGCAGAATTCGAATACGTTTAAAAGGGTTTGACTATCGGGTGTTGGATCAATCTCTTCGGGAGATTGTGGATACCGTTCGTCGGAGTGGGGCGCGCATTGCTGGTCCGGTTCCTTTGCCTACAAGGATTGAGAAGTGGACAGTCCAGCGTTCAACTCACGTTGACAAAAAATCACGTGAGCAGTTTGAGATTCGTACGCATAAGCGTTTATTGGATATCATGGAACCAACTCCAGAGACCATGGATGCTTTGATGAAATTAAATCTGGCGGCCGGGGTGGATGTTGAAATAAAGTTGTAGTCTTATTTTGGTGATTAAGGCAAGAGTAGTTTTAGATACGGGCAAATTTTGTAGGTATTGTTGAATTATGGTTAAAGGGTTGTTAGGCAAAAAATTAGGGATGATTCAGGTTTTTGATGAAGGCAGGCGTCTGATTCCTGTGACGGTAATTGAGGCTGGTCCATGTGGAATTGTCCAGGTCAAGAAAATGAGTTCAGACGGCTATGAGGCAGTTCAGATAGGATTTCAGGAGATTCCTGAGCGAAAGGTAACGAAGCCCCAGGTTGGACATTTAAAAAAAGCAGGTAATCGGCTTTGGCGTTATCTAGGCGAATTTAAGTCAGATGGGGAATCGAAGGTGGGCTCGCTTGTGGGTGTGGATGTTTTTTCGGAGGGTGAATCGATCAGCGTTCAGGGTGTTTCTAAGGGGAAAGGTTTTCAAGGTGTTATGAAGCGGCATAATTATGCTGGAGGTCCGGCCTCGCATGGGTCTATGTTTCACCGGGCACCTGGTTCAATAGGAGCGAGTTCGTTCCCTTCAAGGGTATTGAAAAACAAAAAACTTCCTGGCCAGATGGGAAATAAGCGAGTCACTGTTAAGGGGTTGACGGTTGTTGGTGTCAGGCCGGAGGAGAATATACTCCTAGTTTCAGGATCTGTCCCTGGACCAATTGGAGGAGTGGTGATTTTAAGGAAGGTTGGGTGATGCGACCAATGGATGCTTTTCCCGTATATGGCCCAGATAGCCAGCAGATAGACAAGGTCGACCTGAACGAAGGAATTTTTAATTCAACGGTTAATCCATCCTTGATTCACCGAGCTGTGGTCATGCAACGGGCTAGTGAGCGACAGGGGACGGCATCTACTCTTGGGCGTGGTGAAGTGAGGGGTGGGGGGAAGAAGCCTTGGAAGCAAAAGCATACAGGCCGCGCTAGAGCTGGATCGAGTCGTTCCCCGATCTGGAGGGGGGGGGGAACGGTTTTCGGCCCAAAGCCAAGATCATATTCATCTACATTGCCAAAGAAAGTATATCGGGCCGCCTTGAAGGGGGCATTGACCGCTAAGGTGGCGGCGGAAGATTTATTGGTGATGGGCGATTTGGTGTTGTCTGAAATGAAGACCCGTCGTTTAGTGCAATTGCTATCGAAGGTTGGGGCAAGTGGAAAGGTGCTTTTGGTTATTGATGAGGGGTTGGTTGATCTCATTCGCATAGGAAAAAATGTAAAGAATTTAAAGGTTCTTCATGGTAAGGATCTTAATGTATATGACGTGCTTTGGTGTGACAAGTTAGTAGTCACCAGAGCGGAGTTGGAACGAATTCAAGAAATTTGGGTGTAACGTGAATCCACATGATGTTTTGATTCGGCCTTTGCTGACAGAAAAAATAACGGCAATTCGCGAGGTGAAGAATGGTGTGGCGTTTGCCGTTCATCGCCATGCGACTCGCATCGATATTCGCAGGGCTGTGGAGACAGTGTTTAGCGTAAAGGTGGCCTCGGTGAATGTGATGAATGTCAGGGGCAAGAAGAAGCGTCAGGGACGTTTCTCTGGAAAAAGGGCTGATTGGCGGAAGGCGTTTATCACCTTAAAGGAAGGTGAAAAGATAGAACTATATGAAAGCGCCTAAGGTTAATGGGTTAGAAATAAAAAGAATTGTGAGAACAAGGTTATGCCAATAAAAGAATATAATCCTACTTCACCTGGTCGGAGAGGAATGTCGGGTGTCGTCAATGAAGGGTTGTCCCGTAAGAGGCCAGAAAAGAATTTAACGACGTATTTTCCTCAATCCGGTGGAAGAAATAATGTTGGGAGAATTACCTCGCGATTTCGAGGGGGTGGGCATAAGCGGCTCTATCGGAAGATTGATTTTAAGAGGGATAAGGTTGGGATCCCGGCAAAGGTTGCCGCTGTTGAATATGATCCAAATCGTTCGGCTCGAATTGCTCTTTTGCATTATGCCGATGGTGAGAAGCGCTATATCTTGGCCCCTCTCGGGCTAAAGGTGGGGGATTCAGTTCGATCTGGTGCGCAGGTTGATGTGAGGGTGGGAAATGCTTTGCCGCTTATGGAGATGCCTTTAGGGGTAGTAGTGCACAACATAGAATTAAAACCTGGTAAGGGTGCCCAATTGGCTAGAAGTGCTGGGGCCTCTGCTCAAGTGATGGGCCGAGATGAAAACTTTGTGCAAATCCGCTTAACCTCTGGTGAAATGCGAAAAATTCTTGGTGCTTGCATGGCCACGGTTGGGCAGGTTGGGAATTTGGATCATAATAATATCACTATTGGGAAAGCCGGACGTTCTCGATGGTTGGGGAAAAAGCCGCATCAGCGGGGAGTGGTGATGAATCCTGTTGATCATCCGCATGGTGGTGGGGAAGGCAAGTCAGGTCAGGGTAATCCCCATCCGGTTTCTCCATGGGGCCAACCAACGAAGGGTTTTAAGACTCGGAAGCCCCGAAATCAAAGCTCGCGATTTATCATTGCAGGAAGAAAGAAAAAATCCCGTTAGTTTATTGTGGGGGTAATCGATGGCAAGGTCAGTTCATAAGGGTCCGTTTGTCGACCACCATATTGCTAAAAAAGTTGAGAAGGCCAGGGAGTCCAGGGAGTCTAAAGTGATAAAAACCTGGTCTCGTCGGTCAACAATCATTCCGGATATGATCGGTTTGACATTTGCCGTTCATAACGGGAAGAAGTTTATCCCGGTATTTATTACGGACAATATGGTTGGACATAAATTGGGAGAGTTTGCCCCAACACGATTTTTTAAGGGGCATGGTGCAGCCAAGAGTGAGAAAGCTGTTGCGCTCAAATAAGCGAAAATTAATTGAATACTTAGGGACTTGAGAACTCGAGAAGGTAGAGAAAAAATATGGCCGAAGCTAAAGCGGTATTGCGACACGTAAGACTTGCCCCACGAAAAGCCAGGTTGATCGTTGATATGGTGCGAGGGAGGAATGCGGCTGAAGCATTGTCCATATTGAAGTATACCCCTCGTTCGGCCGCTAGGGTTGTTGAGCAATTGCTATTTTCGGCGGTGTCCAATGCCGGACAAAAAGACTTGGGTGAGCCTGAAAAATTAAGAATTTCTCGAGCTTATGTGGATGGCGGTCCTATTTATAAGCGTTTTCGCCCGCGATCGATGGGAAGGGCTAATCCCATACAAAAGCGAACTAGTCATATAACAATTGTGGTAAGTCCGACCAGCTAGTTTTAAGTAAATTTTCTTTAAGGAACCTTAGGGGGAGAAAGAATTCATGGGTCAAAAGACGCACCCGTTTGGTTTTCGGTTAGGGTATACCAGAACTTGGCGATCTCGATGGTATGCTAAAAAAGATTATGCCAAGCTCCTCCATCAGGATTTATCTATCAGGGATGTTGTTAAGAAGCGGCTTTACCACGCTGGTATTTCAAGTGTTGAGATTGAGCGATCCGGTAACCAATTGAAGCTAATTATTAATACTGCTCGACCTGGAATCATTATAGGTAGGAAGGGAGCGGAGGTTGATAAATTAAAAGCTTCTCTTGAGAAAGAATATGGGAATGAAGTGTTTGTAACGGTAAAGGAAATAAAGAAGCCAGAGTTGGATGCGCAATTAGTTGCTGAGAATATTGCGACCCAATTGGAGAAGAGAGTGTCATTTCGGCGTGCGTTAAAGCGAAGTGTAGCTTCTGCGCTTCGACTTGGAGCATTGGGGATTAAGGTATATTGCGCTGGTCGTCTTGGTGGACATGAAATAGCGAGAACGGAATGGTATCGGGAAGGGCGCGTGCCTCTTCATACCCTTAGAGCTGATGTTGAGTACGGGTTTGCTGAAGCAAAGACCGCCATGGGTCAGATTGGGGTTAAGGCCTGGATATTTAAAGGTGATGCCCAAGTTCCTTCACTTGAAAAGTCTGAGCCTTCGCTAGGATTTTTATAAAAGACCGTAGGATTAAAGCGATTGGAGTATTAGGAAGATGTTAGCTCCGAAAAGGGTTAAATTTCGAAAAGTCCAGAAAGGTCGAATGCGCGGCAAGGCCTATCGTGGCGGTGAAATCGCTTATGGAGTTTTTGGGCTTAAAGCCCTTGAACCTGGAAGAATTACTGCCAGACAAATTGAAGCCGCTCGTATCGCTATGACGCGGCATGTAAAGCGAGGTGGCAGAATTTGGACAAGGATATTCCCTGATAAACCAATTACCAAGAAACCTGCTGAAGTTCGAATGGGTAAAGGAAAGGGTAATCCGGAGTATTGGGTTGCTCCAGTTAAATCTGGGAGAATTTTATTTGAAATGGACGATGTTACGCAGGCTGTGGCAGAAGAGGCTTTGCGCTTGGCTGGCCATAAGCTGCCTGTGGCAACAAAATTCGTTATTCGTGGAGAAATACCGGTTTTGTAGGTACTAAATATGGAAATGAAAGAAATAAGGAATTTAGAAAAGTCAGAATTGTTAGATAAGGTTGGTAAATTGAAACAGGAATTGTTTCATTTCAGGAGTCAGTTGGCATTGGGCCGTATGGAAAATCCAATGAGAATTCGCGAAACGAGAAGAGATATTGCCAGAGTTAGAACTGTTCTTCGGCAAAAGGGCTAAGAGTCAATCACGTTTTCGAAGGGAATTTATACAGCTATGACACAGTCAAGGTCGGTGCCTCGGTCGCTCATGGGAAAAGTTGTGAGTAATAAAATGCAAAAGACCGTGGTGGTAGAGGTGGTTCGTATAGAGAGACATTCGCTTTACGGGAAGGTCATCCGAAGAAAAACAAAAATGAAAGCCCATGATGAAGTCAATCAGTGTCAAATGGGGGATCAGGTTAAAATTGTTTATTCACGACCTTTGAGCAAGGATAAGCATTGGCGGGTTTCTGAGATTTGCAATAGGAGAGTTGTGGTTTAGTTTCACGGATTTTTAAAAATGGTAGGAGTGGACGTTCGCCTTTTTTGATACAGAGTTAACCTAATGATACAAAATTATACTTATCTTGATGTGGCCGATAATTCAGGGGCAAAAAGTGTCAGATGTTTCCATGTGTTGGGTGGGACGAGGCGCCGGTATGGTTCTTTGGGTGATATCATTGTGGTGTCAGTGCGAGAAGCAATTCCCAAGGCATCAGTAAAAAAGGGCGATGTCATGAAGGCAGTGATTGTTAGGACTAAAAAGGGATGTAGGCGTGATGATGGATCCCATATTAAATTTGACAGGAATGCCTGTGTGTTAGTCAATGCTCAGGGTGACCCAGTAGGGACGCGCATTTTTGGTCCTGTAGCAAGGGAATTACGGAGGAAAAAATATATGAAAATCATATCATTGGCTCCTGAGGTTATTTAGGGCAAAATCATTATGGCTGATAAATTTCATATTAAAAAGGGCGATACGGTCATGGTTATTTCCGGTAAAGAGCGTGGTAAAACCGGAAAAGTACTCCAGGTCGAAGCGAAAAATGCCAGAGTAACCGTTGAAAAGCTAAATATAATAAAGCGGCATACCAAGCCTAATGCAAAAAATAAGCAGGGTGGAATCTTGGAGCGAGAAGGTTCCATGGCTATTTCAAATGTCATGGTGTTTTGTGAGTCTATACAAAAACCATCAAGAATTAAGATGAAAACATTTGATGATGGACGAAAAGTCCGTGTCTATCAAAAGGCTCCAACGGAAGTTTTGGGTAAAAGCTGATGAAATCAAAATCGGTACAAAAAGAAACAGGTAAAACCAAAGAAAAGAAGGTTTCCTCCACGGTAATCGCACCAAAGGATTATGTGCCGCGGATAAAAGTCATCTATCAAGAAAAAGTGGTGCCAGGCATGATGAAAGAGTTTGGATATAAAAATCCCATGCAAGTCCCTAGAATTGAACGGATCGTTTTAAATGTTGGAATGGGGGAGGCCGTTCAAAACGTGAAGTTATTGGAGAGTGCCGCAGCTGAACTGGAGCAAATTACGGGGCAAAAGCCGGTACTGACTAGGGCAAAGAAAGCGATTGCAGGGTTTAAATTGCGTGAAGGAATCCCCATTGGGGCAAAGGTTACCTTGAGGGGGAGCAGGATGCTTGAGTTTTTGGACAGATTAGTGTCTGTGGCTTTACCAAGAATACGTGACTTTCGGGGTGTTTCTCCAAAAGCGTTTGATGGACGGGGAAATTACACCCTTGGCTTAAAAGAACAGCTGACGTTTCCAGAGATAAAATATGATGATGTAGCATCAATTCATGGAATGGATATTACCTTTGTCACCTCCGCCAAACGGAATGATGAAGCCAGATCCTTATTGGCCCATTTGGGGATGCCTTTTCGTAAACCCTAAATAGGGAAAGGAGCGCTTGTGTCAAGGTTAGCACTTAAAAATAAGGCAAAACGGGAGCCAAAATTTCCATGTCGTCATTATAATCGTTGTCCGCTTTGTGGCCGTGTGAGGGGGTTTTTGCGTAGGTTCCTGATGTGTCGGATATGTTTCCGTTTCCTTAGTTTGCGCGGCGATATTCCTGGTGTGACTAAGTCAAGTTGGTAGTTGAAAGTCTTGGCAGGCAGTTTATTTTTAAATAGTTAGCAATAATTTAATTACGAGGTCTTGAAGCATGTCGATGACTGATCCTCTCGCGGATTTATTTGTTCGAATTCAAAATGCGGGACGCCGTGGACACGATTTGGTTCAAATTCCTTCTTCAGGTGTTAAAAAAGAAGTCCTTCGAATTTTTAAAGAAGAAGGGTTCATTCGTGACTATAAGGCTGCTGCTGGACCTAATGGGCATCCGATTCTTGAGGTTTCGCTTCGATATGCTCCTGGTCGACAGAAAAAATCTTTTATTACTGGAATAAAACGAGTCAGTAAGCCTGGCTGCCGGGTATATGCTGGAAAAGATGATCTCCCACGTGTAATGCGTGGTTTAGGTTTGGCTATACTGACTACCGACCGTGGTTTATTGACTGATGAACAATGTCGGAGTTTGCAGGTTGGCGGTGAAGTGTTGTGCCATGTATGGTGAAAATTTCTCATTTATTTACTGTGATATCCAATTGATAGGTTAAATATGTCGAGGATTGGACGAAAGCCGATACCTATTCCAAAAGGTGTGGAAGTTAAGGTTCACGATGGGAGCGTTGTGGTGAAGGGGCCATTGGGGCAATTGCAATGGGGCTTGAATCCTGGCATCAAGGCCATGGTTGAAAATGGAGAAGTTTCCGTAATCAGAAATGGAGATTCAGCTAAGTTAAAGGCTATGCATGGACTTACGAGGGCCGAAATTGCAAACCAGATGAATGGGGTGAAGGAAGGCTTTCGAGAGGATTTGGAGGTGATGGGGGTAGGGTATCGTGCCCAGATCCAGGGAAGCGAATTGAGTTTTACCGTCGGGTATGCTCATCCCGTCTCCCTTAAGTTACCAAAGGGAGTGGAAGCCTCCGTTGACAAGCAAACTTCGATTTCCCTCAAGGGGATTGATAAGCGAATGGTGAGCTTGGTGGCAGCACAGATAAAGAGTCTGAAGGTTCCAGACGTGTATAAACATAAAGGTATAAAGTATGTTGGTGAAGTCCTTCGTAAAAAAGCCGGGAAAGCCGGTAAAAAGTAGGTTGAACTCGTGAATATTCTAGAAAAGCAAAAAAGATTGCATAAAAGGAGTCGGCGGGTCAGGCTGAGGATTGTTGGCTTATCTTCACGCCCGCGATTAAGTGTTTTTAGAAGTAATTCTCATATCTATGCTCAAATTATCGATGATGCAGAGGGCCGGACGATTGTTTCAGCATCCTCCTGTGATCCTGGCTTGAAGGACAGAATTAAATCTGGTGGTAATATTGAGGCGGCTAAGATTGTGGGGCAAGTTATTGCAGAACGAGCGAAGGCTATACCCATTGAACTCGTGGTATTTGATCGAGGGGGAAGATTATATCATGGAAGAGTAAAGGCGTTAGCTGATGCTGCTCGCTCGGGGGGCTTGAAATTCTAATGTGGCCCAGCCCAAAATAATTTTGATCAAGGGAAGGATTCACCTCTGTGAGGGTTAATGTTGAAGAGCTTAATTTAAAGGATAAACCGGTTGTTATTAACCGTGTGGCCAAGGTGGTAAAAGGGGGAAAGCGATTTTCCTTTTCGGCGTTGGTTGTTGTGGGTGATGGGGATGGTTGGGTGGGAGTGGGAAAAGGTAAGGCCACCGAGGTTCCCTCTGCCATAGCAAAAGCTGTGGCCCATGCAAAAAAGAATCTGATTCGGATCCCGTTAAAGGCAAATTCCATTCCCCATGAGGTTCATGGGTATTTTGGGGGAGAGCATATTGTATTAAAGCCGGCCAAGCAGGGGACTGGAATCATTGCCGGAGGGGCTGTTCGTTCCCTATTGGAGGTGGCAGGAGCCCAGAATATTGTGGCTAAAACGCTTGGTCGTGGGAATCCATTTAATGCGGTTAGAGCAACCATTCAAGGCTTGAGCCAGCTTCGAGATCCTTATGAAGTTCGAGAGATGCGTCGAACGGCCATAGGCATGGAAGATTAATGATGTTCGAAATACCAGTGAGGTAACGGAAAGTAATGGCGGCACGATCGAATCTTTCTATTACATTAAAGCGCAGCACGATTGGCCACCCAGATAAGATGCGCGTGGTCTTATTGGGGTTGGGGCTCAGGAAAATTGGGCAGACCGTCTGTCGTCCGGATACGGATCAAGTTCGAGGATTAATTTATAAGGTTAGACATCTTGTTGAGGTTTCAGGTTCATGAAGTTACATGATTTACATCCATCTCCCGGTTCGAGGACAAAAAGAAAACGTCTTGGTCGTGGTCCTGGTTCTGGTTTAGGAAAAACGGCTGGGAAGGGACATAAAGGATTGTTGGCCCGTTCAGGTAGGGCCAACCAGGCTGGATTTGAGGGTGGGCAGATGCCACTTGCCCGCCGTTTACCAAAGCGTGGGTTTACGAACACATTTCGAGTCGAATATTCGGTGGTAAATCTTAAGACTCTAGCCGCCCAGGAAAAAACGTTGCATTTCAATCCTGAAATATTTAGGGAAATTGGGTTGATTAAGGGACGAAATTCCCTGGTAAAAATACTTGGCACTGGGGATATTGACCGTGCGCTTGTGGTTGAAGCGCATAAATTTAGTGAGTCTGCTAGACAAAAAATTGAGAATGCTGGCGGTCAAGCCAAGGTGATTGGCTGTGCTTGAACGGCTTGTCACGAGCCTTCAAAATATCCTTAAAATTCCGGAGTTGCGTAGCCGGGTGGTTTTTACCTTGGCTATGCTAGCTGTTTATCGGATTGGGGCTCATGTTCCTACTCCGGGAATAAACAATGAAGAACTTTTTAAGTTTCTTACCGAACGAGGCGGAGCCCTTATGGGGTTCCTTGATATTTTTTCTGGGGGAGCTTTATCGAGGTTGACGATATTTGCACTAGGCATCATGCCTTATATTAGTGCATCAATTATTTTACAGCTTCTAACCGTTGTTGTTCCACATCTTTCGAAATTAGCAAAAGAAGGTGAACGTGGAAGAAAAACGATCATTCAGTATACACGATACGGGACAATCGTTATCGCATTAATACAAGGGTTTGGTATTGCTCTCGGCCTTGAGGGAATGAATGGTGGAGCTTTTGTTCTTGACCCCGGTTGGCCATTTCGGTTGATGACGGTGATCACGCTAGTGGCCGGTACGGCATTCCTCATGTGGTTGGGTGAACAAATAACTGAGCGTGGTGTGGGAAATGGAATTTCCCTCATTATTTTTTCCGGGATTGTAGCCAGCCTTCCGAGTGCGGTTGTTAAAACATTTGATTTATATCAAGTAGGCCAAATCAGCATTCTCCTCTTGGCGATCCTGAGTGTTGTTATGTTGGGAGTAATGGGGGCCATAGTTTTTTTGGAAAGCGGGCGAAGAAAGATTGCGGTTCAATATGCCAAGCGAATAGTTGGCCGTCGGGTGTATGGTGGGCAGAACACTCATATTCCTTTGAAAATCAATACGGCAGGTGTGATTCCACCAATTTTTGCTTCTTCCATTATCGCTTTCCCGGCAACAATTGCGAGTTTTATACAAGTTCCATGGGTCCAAACTATTGGGTCACAGCTGGCTCCCGGGTCTTTGCTATATACGTTGTTGTACGTGGGGCTGATTATTTTCTTTTGTTTCTTTTATACAGCCGTTGTCCTGAATCCTGTTGATATGGCTGATAACATGAAAAAATATGGTGGATTTATCCCAGGAATTCGACCCGGACAAAAAACAGCCGATTTTATTTATAAGGTGCTCACAAGGGTTACGTTTGCGGGGGCCATCTACTTGGCAATTGTATGCGTCATCCCTGAATTGTTGATATATCGGCTGAATATGCCATTTTATTTTGGTGGTACCTCACTGTTGATCGTCATTGGTGTGGGATTAGATACGGCTCAACAAATAGAAAATCACATGTTAATGCGCAATTATGAAGGATTTTTGGGAAAAGGTTCTTTGAAGGGGAGAAGCGGATAAAGGCATGAGGGTGATATTTTTAGGTCCTCCTGGAGTTGGAAAAGGGACGCAAGCAGAGTTTATTGCAAAAAAGTACCATATCCCAAAATTATCGACGGGAGATCTGCTTAGGGAAAGTGTAGACAGGAAGACTGCCCTGGGGAAAAAAGCTAAAGGTTTTATGGAACGTGGAGAATTGGTTCCGGATGATGTCGTGATTGGATTAGTTGAGGAAAAACTCGCTTCTCCGGAATGCCAAAATGGGTTTTTATTAGACGGATTTCCCAGGACGGTGACTCAAGCGGATAAATTATCTGGATTTTTGGAAAAAATGGGAGAGAGTCTTGATCACGTGGTGTATTTCTCCCTTCCCAGAACAGATATTGTCAAACGGATAAGCGGGAGGCGGAGTTGTCCTGAATGTAAGGCCGTGTATCATCTTGAGTCCATACCCCCAAAAAGGGACGGGGTCTGTGATGTGTGTGGTATGGCCCTTATTCAGCGTAATGATGACAAGCCGGAAACCATTGAATCTCGCTTGGCTGTGTATCAGGAGCAAACCGAGCCGTTAATTAAATATTATAAACATAGGGGCATTCTCTCTGAGTTGGATGGGTCAGGCTTAGTTGCTGCTGTCCAGGAACGGTTGCTAGTTCTTCTGTCGCAGCCAAGGTAGAATGATCATTATAAAAACGCCTGAAGAAATTGAACGTATTGCTCGTGCAGGTGAAATTGTTGCTCAATGTCAAAGTTTTCTGTTTCATGAAGTGAAGGCAGGCGTGACAACATTGGAGCTAGATAAACTTACGGAGCAATGTATTCTTGATTTAGGCGGAGTTCCGGCATTTAAGGGCTATCGGAATTATCCCAATAGTCTTTGTGCATCCATCAACGAAGAAGTGGTTCACGGGATACCCTCAAAACGGGTGCTTAAAGATGGAGACATTATTGGATTGGATATCGGGGCCATTGTAGAGGGATTTTACGGGGATGGGGCAGTGACCGTTTCGGTTGGAAATGTGCCTGAAAGTATTCAATCCTTGATTCGAGTTACTCGGGAGGCTTTGCAAAAAGGGCTTGAGCAAGCTGTGGTAGGCAATCGCCTTTCTGATATTTCTTTTGCGATTCAAACGCATGTGGAAAAACATGGTTATTCGGTTGTACGTGATTTCGTGGGACATGGAATTGGGCGTCAATTACACGAGGAACCCCAGGTGCCAAATTATGGTAGACCTGGTCAGGGTCCTCGTTTGAAATCTGGAATGGCTCTCGCTATTGAACCGATGGTGAACATGGGAGGATCAGGAGTTAAAATCCTACAAGATGGGTGGACTGCGGTCACTTGTGATAATTCACTCTCTGCTCACTTTGAACATACGATTGTGATTGAAAATAGTGGGCCGCCTCGCATTTTAACTGGTTGTGCCTAGCTGGAGGTCTTGGTAATTTCCTAATGGGGAAAGAAGATATTATTGAGGTTCAAGGGGCGGTAACTGAAACATTGCCGAATGCCATGTTTAGGGTTCAGTTAGAAAATGGCCATAAAATATTAGCTCATATTTCTGGGAAAATGCGAATGCATTTTATCAGGATTTTGCCGGGAGATAAGGTGACAGTGGAGCTTTCGCCTTATGATCTGACGCGTGGGCGAATTACCTATCGGTTTAAATAAAGGGCGATATCGTGAAAGTTAAATCTTCAGTAAAACCAATTTGTGCTAAATGTAAGGTTATTCGCCGCAAAGGGGTGGTGAGGGTTCTTTGTGCCAACCCCAAACACAAGCAGCGACAAGGCTAGGTTTCGTATCTATAAAGGTTGGAATGAATGGAATTAGCTATTCCCAAGAAATGAGGAAAATAAGCAATGGCTCGAATCGCAGGGGTTGAATTGCCAGTTGGAAAACGGATTGATGTAGGTTTAACCTATATTTTTGGGATTGGCCCAGCTAGTTCGCGAGATATT
>JAOUGQ010000348.1 GCA_029865515.1 Nitrospirota bacterium | reverse complement strand
GATTTGAACCCGCGGTAGGCTTTTGACCTACGACGGTTTAGCAAACCGTTGCCTTCGGCCACTCGGCCACCTCTCCGCATAAGATTATTAATGGGGTAGGGTGTCTGTATAATTTTGTCTAAGATTCAATGCGCGTTTGGGATCTATCCTTTTGGGGTAAACGGAAAACCATTAGTTATACGGTAAAAGGTTATTGTATCTCAAGGGGAAGGTTAAGCAAAGAATGCAATTTTTGTCATAAATGTTTTGGGCGATTATAGTTATGGTCAGCATCATCCCAATTCAAAAAACAACAGTATTAATGGCAAAAAGGTTGAGTTGATCCGATAACCAGCCTAAGATGGTGCGATTGCTGACAACGGAATTTTCGATCGTGGGGGACACCCGCGAGGCCACGGTATTTTATTTTGTTGGCAGGGCCAGTATTTTTTCGGGCCTTTCTCTCTACAGAAGGCATTGGCCGTATCCCAAAATGGAGGAATTTTATGAATCCCTCATCACAAGGAAGTCCGGGTTCAATGGTAAGCGACTACATGCATCGAGAGATCAAAACCATTTCGGCAGATGCATCGCTGCGTGAGGCCGGACAGGCCATGGCGGATAATCGTGTCGGTGCTCTTCTTGTCGTCAGGGGGCAGGAGTATGTGGGTATTATTTCGGAAAAACGGTTGACGCGTGAAGGAATGGCCAAAGGACTCAATCCGGAAACCACTCAAGTCCAATCAATCATGCGACCAGAACCGATTGGGATTGAGGGAGACCGCAGTGTGAAAGAGGCGCAAGCGATGATGAAAACACGAGGCGTTCGTCACCTGGTCGTGACGGAAAAAGGCAAAATTGTTGGAATGGTGGCCATTAGCGACCTTATCCGATTTTATTCAGACTTTTTTGATGAATCGCAATCGTAATCCTTTTGAATGACCGTTTAGCTACAATTGTGAGCGCAATCGCTCATGCCTAGTTGAGCGTTATCGCTCTCTCTGCGAGAAAAACCCCTCCATTGGCAGTTTTTTTTCATTGGGAACTTTCCTAAGTCACAAAAATAGTTAAGCTTTTCATCAGTTAGTGCCTGATCCTTCTGCTTTCATGATTTCAAGAATACATTTTGCCTGTCTTATGAGATTGGCTTTTGGCGTGACAAGCTCTCTCCGGCTAAATCCTTCTTATTAAAGCCTTCATCTCCTTTTAAATTTTCTATGAAAAATTCAGATTCCCCGGGACCTAGTCGATGGCAAGCTTTGACCAAGGATTTTAATCCTTTGCCCAGGATTCGAATTATGGCCACCAATATCCGACAGGATTTGTTGGCAGGAGTGACGGTGGCCTTTATCGCTCTTCCCTTAGCTTTGGGGTTTGGAGTGGCCTCGGGCTTGGGGGCGATTACGGGTATGTGGGGGGCTATTGCCGGTGGATTAGTGGGTGGGATTTTTGGCGGATCTCATGTGGGGGTCAGTGGACCTACCGGACCGAAAACCGTCCAGCTGGCTACCGTCATGCATGATCATATGCTCGCGAATGGCCAGCCGGATTTGGTATTTGCCTTCGGCATTGTCTTTCTCAGCGGCCTCATCATGCTAGGTCTGGCCATGTTGAAAGTAGGCCGTTTTATTTATTTAACGCCCTATTCCGTCATTTCGGGTTTTATGTGCGGAATTGGAGCCATCGTGATTATCATCGAATTTAATGCGTTTGTGGGATTACCCACCTTGTCGTCCGTGAGAGAAGCCCTGGTGGCGATTCCCTCCTCAATTGCCAATGCCCATTTAGATGCCTTACTCATCTCGTCTCTGACGTTAGGCCTCATTATCATTTGGCCGAAAATAACCAACGTAGTTTGGTTGCCGGGCCCACTTGTGGGTTTGGCTGCAAGCACGTTAGTTGCCAATGGTCTAGGGTTGGATATCGACTATATTCCCACTGTACCCACCGGATTACCTGATTTGTACTTTCCACACGGGTCATTGCACCAATTTGAAGAGATGATCGGGCCTGCCGCCGCGCTGGCGGGATTAGCAATATACGACTCTTTGTTGACTTGTGTGGTGATTGACCAAATGACCGAAGAACGCCACAACAGCGACCAGGAAATTTTTGGTCAAGGTATGGCCAATATGGCGGCCGGACTGATTGGAGGCCTTACGACCGCGACCGCAACAATGCGGAGTGTGGCGAATATCAAATGTGGGGCTCGAACCATTTTGTCCACCATTACGCATGGGGGTGTGCTTCTGGCCCTAGTTCTGGGGCTGGCCCCTCTGGCCTCCTATATTCCTATGGCCTCATTGGCTGGAATACTTTTTAAGGTGGGTTATGACATTTTAGATTTCCGGGTGTTCCCGGTCCTCCGGCGCATGCCCACGTCATCAAAAATTTCATTTTGGACCGTCTTTCTTCTCACCGTGTGGGTGGATTTGTTAGTTGCCGTTGGGATTGGACTGGCGATTGCCTTCTTTCTGTTTGTTAAGGAAATGAGTGAAATGTGGAGTCCGGAAGTAGTGGGGTTGGATGACAGCAATCGTAAACTCCCTGAAAAAATTCCTGCTCATCTGCGAAAACGAATTGCCTTCCTTCAACCGGAAGGCCCCTTGTTTTTTGGCATCGCCGACTCGCTATACCGGCAAGCAGACCGGCTGGTGCACTATGATGTACTCATCATTTCGTTTGCCAAAGTTCCCATCGTGGACTTGTCCGGTGCTTTTTCGTTGGAAGATATGATTCTTCTAGCCCAAAAGCGCAACACCAAGGTGATTCTCAAAGGGCTGAATCCCAGTGTCCGACGTATTCTCAAAGAGCTGGGTATTTTACTGAAAATCGGAGAAGAGAACATCGTGGAAACATTGGAGCAGGCACTAGAGGAAGCCGTCGACTATCTTGGCGATAAGTTCCTTGCCCAAGGGACCCGTGCATGATTTTGATCCGTCAAGGTCTTTCCCTCCTTAACAATCGTATGGCTGAGAGTTTGGACCTGCCATGCAGGGGAGCATTCTTCCGGCTCAACAGTAACATCTAAGAGCCCAGAAACAGAAAAGTCGTTTCGGTCAAGTAATTATCCAGCGAAAGTTTAACAACGCTCTTCCTTCAAATCCTGGAATCCTGGCCGAGGTTTTTTGCGCCATTGTTGAATGGAGTCATCCAGGATTATGGCGATATTTCTGGGAAATGCCCCATGAATTTAGAACAAACTTTGTTGAAGAAAGTGATCGGGACGAAGGGTTGATTCGAAGGTTCAGGTAACAGAGGTTTGCACGATTAGGCAGTTTGTCGATTTCATGATATGCTTCTAACCATTGGGAATTTGGTGGATTTTTTTTCAGGTTGGAGTGACAGCTTGAAGTCATTCAAGCTTTTCGGATTCATTCCGATAACTCATATGTCACCCAACTGTTAAGAATTTATTATCCATAACAACGGACCC
>JAOUGQ010000347.1 GCA_029865515.1 Nitrospirota bacterium | reverse complement strand
CATTGAAGGATGGCCAGAAAGACCGATCAACCGGTTGTGGTGTAAAAATACCTAGGGTGAAAATTTCATTTTGGGGTTTTTGTTGAAAAAGCTTCAGTTGGCTTGGGGGTTTATGATGAAATGATTGATGAATGATGTGAAGTTTTTTATGAGGACGTTATGACGCAACAAACGACCCCTCTTCTAAATTTGATCGCGCTCAGCGCGGATGAAATGAAGTCCTTTGTTCAGGGACTGGGCTGGCCACGTTATCGAACCAACCAAATCCTTCGATGGCTCTACCAGCATCGTGTGTTGGACATTGAGGCAATGACTAATTTGTCAAAGGCTGACCGGGCCAGGTTGCAAGAGGTCGCGACGATTCACCGCATGCTGTCTTCTCCCCAAAAGATAGCCACTGATGGCACGGGAAAGTTTGTGTGGAATTTGGAGGATGGTCTGGCCGTGGAAACAGTGTTGATCCCGGAGGGACACCGACGTACCTTGTGTCTCTCGTCACAAGTGGGCTGTACCCTGGATTGTGGTTTTTGTTTGACTGCCGAGATGGGCCTGAAGCGAAGTTTGCGCGCCCATGAGATTGTCGGGCAGGTGTTGAATGTCCAAACCTCTCTACCTGAAAGGGAGCATCTGACTTCTCTGGTGTTCATGGGCATGGGAGAGCCGTTGGTCAATTTTGAACCGCTTGCCGAAGCGATCCAACGTCTCACGAATATTGAGTGGGGGCTGGGTTTTTCTCCTCGACGCATCACGGTCTCGACGGCAGGGTGGATTCCGCGATTTCCAGATATTCGACGATTAGGGGTGAATCTGGCCATTTCCTTGAATGCCACAACCAATGAGCAACGGGCCCGTCTGATGCCTGCGGTGAATGGGCGCTATGATTTATCTGCATTACTCGAGGCTTGCCGTCACTATACCCAATTCAGTGAGCGTCCCCTGACCTTTGAATATGTCTTGTTAGCGGGTGTCAATGACTCGCCCGAAGATGCCAAGCGCCTGGTAAGCCTATTGTCTAGGATTCGGTGTAAGGTTAATTTGATTCCGTTTAATGAATTTCCGGGCAATCCGTTTCGACGACCTGCGCCAGATGTTATTGAGACGTTTCAAGGTATCGTCAGGAATAAAGGGCTGGATGTGTTTCTTCGAAAAAGCCGTGGAGACGATGTGTTGGGGGCGTGCGGCCAATTAGGTCGCTCTGCGTCTGAAGTCTTAAGTCAGACGACAACGAACAAGAGAAGGACTCTCCCTATCTATGCTCAGTCTTGAACCTACCCTGCAGAGAAAGTATGAAATTTTGCAAGATCGCTTTCTGGACTTGGGATCAGTCGTGGTCGCGTTTTCCGGGGGGGTAGATAGCACACTCGTGTTAAAGGTGGCCTTTGATGTTCTCGGACCAAGGGCCAAGGCCGTGACGGCGATCTCGCCGACATTTCCCGCTCTGGAGGTGGAAGAGGTCAAGCGATTAAGTGCAGCTATCGGGGTTCCTCTCCAATTAGTAGAAACTGATCAGTTGCAAATTGAGGCATTTGTCAAAAATGACGCGACCCGGTGTTTCCATTGCAAAACGGATTTATACCGGTTGCTTTCCGATCTTCGGGATGCCATGGGGTTTCACACGATCGTAGATGGCACCAATGTTGATGACTTGGGGGAAGATCGTCCAGGTATCAATGCGGCTCGACAGCTGGGCGTTCGGAGTCCTTTAGTCGAGGCGGGATTTGGGAAGGCAGATATTCGCGAATTGGCAAAGGGTTTGGGGTTGGCCAATTGGAATAAACCTGCTGCAGCCTGTTTGTCTTCACGAATTACCCGTGGTCTTCCCATCACGAAAACCTTTCTTTCCCGCGTGGAGCAGGCCGAGGCGTTTTTGGTTGCCCAAGGGGTGACGCAAGTGCGGGTTCGCCTTCACGGCGATTTAGCGAGAATTGAGATTGACCCAACTCACATGTCGATCCTTACGAAAGAGCCCCTAAGATCACGTTTGGTGGAAGAGTTCAAAAAACTCGGATTTCAGATGGTCACTCTTGACTTGGAAGGGTATCGGGCTGGAGGAGGGAATCAACCTCAGGGAGATTTGAAGGAGTCAGGCAGGGGCGTTTCTCAATTCATGGAAAGTGAAACGTGAGGAGAAAAAACCCGAGCGCAACTCTTTCCCTCTCTCCCCTGACGCCTTGCCACTCACAATTCAATGCGGTTTTGCTCTGGGGAAAATTTAAAAAAAAAGAGGGAAGTGATCCTTCCCTCTTTTTGTGTGTGTGAGCAGTCTTGGATGTAGGCAATCCCTGAAGAGGAGAGGCCCGTTCTTCGGGCCATTCCCCGGGAGATCGAAAGGCTTAGTTTTTTGATTGGGTAGCGATTGCCGCGAGAGCCTCTTGGGCAAACCGGTGCTGATCGGCATCTGATAAGTTCCGACCAATCACCTTCTCCGCGACCAAAATTGCTAAATCAGCGGTTTGGTTTTTAATATCTTGAATCGCCTTACGCCGCTCCCGCTCGATATCTTGAGTTGTTTCCTCTTTAATCCTCTGGGATTCAGCACGAAGCCGTTGCTCATTTTCGTCAAGCAATCGTTGGGCTTTTTGCTTTGCCTCTGACATGATGGTTTCCACTTCTTTGGCGGCCGTCTGTAGCTTGGCTTCGTATTCCTTGAGCTTTTGCTCTGCTGCTGCCCGGTTCTGCTCGGCCTGGTCGAGGTTTTCCTTGATTTTTCGTTCGCGGTTTTCCAAGGTTTGAAGAATCGGAGGAAAAGCGAATTTATAGAGCACCCAGAACAGGATTCCAAACGACAGCAGTTCCCAAAAAATCAGCGACGAAAAAAAATGTGAGTCAAATTGTGGCATAAGTCAGGAGCCCTTTATCCTTTGCCCATGATGATAAAGGCGATGACCAGTCCGTAGAGCGCGATGGCTTCAACTAAGGCAAATCCGATCCACATGTACTTGCCGACCCGGCCTTCCGCCTCTGGTTGTCGGGCAACTGCCTCAATCATTTTTCCGAAAATATACCCGATGCCGACACCGGCACCTGCAAACCCCGCGGCCGCTAGGCCCATTCCCAAAAGTGCTGCTGCTGCAGAATCCATTGTAGTGTTGTCCTCCCGGTTTAAAAGGGACTAATTGTGAAAACGTACTCTTCTCGTTTCGTTCCTGCCTGATTTAGTGCAAATGCATCGCGTCTCCGATATAGACGCAGGTTAAAACCGTAAAAATATAGGCCTGAATAAAGGCGATACCCACTTCTAATCCGTACAAAGCGATGGTGAAGGAAAAAGGCAGCCATCCTAACAAGAGGCCGCCGGCAATGGTCAGCCCGAATAAGACGCCAAGAATCACGTGCCCAGCCGTCATATTGGCGAATAACCTGACGGCTAGAGAGATCGGTCTGGCTAATTGACTGATCAATTCTATAGGAATCATAAGGGGAAG
>JAOUGQ010000346.1 GCA_029865515.1 Nitrospirota bacterium | reverse complement strand
CATTCCATCTCTCCGGGAACGAAAAGAGGACATTATTCCCTTGGCCATGAATAACATTCGCACCTATGGTGAAGAAATCGGCCGGCCAAAACTCGACATTGATTCTTCAGTTCCTCCGTTGTTGGAAAATTACAGATTTCCAGGGAATATTCGAGAATTGGAGGCCATGGTGAGAAGGGCATTGCTTTGCTCTCAAGGTCCCATTCTCACTTCCCTGGATTTTTACTCTCAAAATTCAGACTCCTTAGTAGGAGAACCTTCTCCAAACACTGTTCGAATACATTTTGAGCTTGGCCGAAAAAGCTTGCGGGAAATTCAAGGTATGGTGATTCAGGAAGTTCTGCGATTAGCCAAGCAGGACAAAGAGCAAGCAGCCCGCTATCTCCATGTTTCCCTCCAAACGCTTGAGGAAAAGATTCGATCGCTTGAAGAAATCCCGCAAGAAACAAAATCTTTGTAAGAGGCTAAGCATCCCTCGCAATTTCCTTCCTACCCAGTCAGTCAATAGTTTCCCTTTGTCAATAACGGTTTAAAAGCAAGTGGAGCTACCCAGCTCCTGGCGTTTTCACGGAATCCCGCCTCTTTCAACTACCCATGCTTGGGTAAAAAACATTTAAAAAATTCAGCCATCCACTGAGTATTTTGCACACTCCGCGTAGTGCGATCTCGCACCTTGTTTCTTTTTGTTTCACTCGATTTGGGACTAAATACCTAAAACTCCATTGAAATCCCCCTATTGTTCAGAAGAAGCGTGGGCCCAATTAGTGGCACCTTTTGTGCTTTTCACGTTTATGGATCGATGAAGAAAATGTCATTAGGGCAAAACGTAACCAAAGTAGATTGTCAAGAAACGAACCGGACAAGGAATCCATTGCTATGCATCAACTCCAAGAAACCGTTATGAAGTCAGCTGGATTTTCATCTGCAGTCTCCCATTATGAAGAGGCTCTGACGCAATATTTCCCGGGTTCTCGCACCAGTAGGGATTTCGTAGACTATTCCTTAAGAACCCTAAGTCCATTCGGTTTTCAACCAAATAATGCAATGGTTTGCGCAAGCGTTTGCCGTGATGAATTAACCCGCCCGTTTATCAACAACATTCATGAAGTATGGGGTAGATTATTTAACTTCTCCAGTTTGGCAGGGATGCTGTATCTCGGAGTCACTGGATTCAAGGCTGCTCACCACCATGCCCCGAATAGTGAGGGCACTGAACGATATGTGTATTTTGCCTTTCCCCATATTGCAATTGATGAAAATGGTGTACCCGGAAATTGTCGACGTCCTGGACGCCATGAAATGTCCCATGCCTGTGGAGCACTTTTGAATGTGTTACAAGATTTATCGGAGGGATCAGTGGGTCTTGAACTGAATCAAGATGATCTGGAGCAAAGTCTCTTAAAACAACGGCTGTTCAGGAAGCTTCGGGATGGAGAAATTCCCGATTTGGTTACTCTCACAAAAATTGCGCATAGTGTGATCCGGGAAGATCTTGAACGGATGATTCAATTGACGGTTGATAGCAGCGCGGTCCCTTATGCCGTATTTACCGGAATTCAAATTCATGGTCCAGGAAATCGGACATGGATCTGGGCAAGTGCTCCCTACGTGGTAGCCGAAGGTGCTCGGGAAAATTTGCCTCACTGATTAGACCTCTCCAGATTTTACCCAAAAAACAACACTTGATTAGCTATTCGTTGTAACCATCCTTTTTTCTGTTGTCCCCAGAGGTCCGCTTCTAGAACGCCTTGTTTTGGTATTTCAGATACTTGAAAAACCGAGCGATTACGCACGGTCCTTTCAGTTCAAATTCGCTCAAAAAATTTCACCCTCTCATAATATTTTTAAAATAATTACATAAACAGTTGGTTTTATTATATAAATAATGCGCAAATCCGATTATTTTTAATGGCATTTCAATTGCTTAACCCAATGGTTATGGAAGGTTTTACACTTATATTACTTATAACTTGGGCCGTCTTATCGAGGTTTTAACATGGAACATGTCCCTCTCATCACGATTTTAACTATCATCATTGTTCAAGCTTTGAATCGATTGGGATTGGATTAGCTAGAGGGTTTATCTTCCTCTCTTGCCAGTCTTTCTTTCACTGTTTTTTCCCCTTTCTTCCTCCGTTTTTTCACTAACGGTCTTCTGATTCAAGGCCGCTCTCCACAAAAAAAGAGTAGGAGCCTCTAAGGTCCTCCTGGTATATTTTTATGTCTCCTGGAATAAAACAAGAATTTAATCTGGTTAAGGACGCCGGATTGCACCAAGCCCGTTATTATAACGATGACTCACAAATTCTTTCTCATCCTCATTCCAACTGTTATCGTTTCCCTGTCAATCGGCATTGGCATCGGAATGAATCTCTCGCCTCGAGAGGGGGTTCCTATTCGGGTGGTGGCTGATTATTTACATGCGGTACTTCAGGCTGATCGAACCTTTTATACTCAACATGTCGTGGAGCGGATGGAAGCCATGTTACTGGTCACCGCTTCAGAGAATTGGAAGGAAGAGCACACCCTCCCGCTCCCCGCTCAATTTTTTAAGGAAGCCTCCCGTGGGTTACAGGTACGGGGAAAGCCGTTTCGTTACCGCTTGGTCAGTTTATGGCCATTGAATCCAGAAAATGCTCCTCAAAATGAAGCAGAGCGCTCGGCCTTGGAGAAGGTTGTAACCTTTGGAGAAGTTGCGGAAGCGGAAATTCAATTGGACAACCGACCCTACTATCAAGCCATTTTCCCGGACCGAGCCGTGAGCCGAGCTTGCGTCAACTGCCATAATGCCCACAAAGAGAGTCCCAAACGGGACTTTAAGATGAATGACGTCATGGGTGGCTTGGAAATTCTCATTCCCCTGGACTAACCCTCACTTCATAGCTCTCCCAATGAGGGAACCCATTTCCCACCCCTGATTTTCGGTCAATCCCCTTTCTTTTTCCGTCCTTACTTCAGGAAAATCCATCGGTTTCCCTCTCTTGACGAAGGGCCATGGAATAGAGTGGAATCGCTCCCCAGCCGCTCTTCATCCTTTTTTGATGGGGTGTTTCATGGGGCTGATTCACGGGTTACATTTTAAAAATCTCCGAGGCGATGTTTACGGAGGGCTGGTCGCTGCAGTGGTGGCCTTGCCGCTTGCGCTTGCGTTTGGTGTAGCGTCGGGGTTAGGGGCGATTGCCGGGCTGTATGGGGCCATTTTCGTCGGATTTTTCGCAGCGCTTTTCGGAGGAACCCCCGCTCAAGTTTCTGGTCCTACCGGCCCCATGACGGTCGTCATGGCAGGGATCGTTGCCACTTTCACGGGGAATCCCGGATTGGCCTTGATGGCGGTCTTTCTGGGTGGAATCTTTCAAATCCTGTTGGGCCTTTCCAGGATTGGACAGTACATCGCCCTGGTTCCCTATCCCGTTGTTTCTGGATTTATGA
>JAOUGQ010000065.1 GCA_029865515.1 Nitrospirota bacterium | reverse complement strand
GCAAGCGCCGCAGCTGGACGCCGGGGCTTTCGCCCGGCCAGCCGGAGTCCTTCAAAGGCTTGAGGGGAAGTCACTTCATGAACCAAATGCCGGTCAATATAGAGTAAGGTGGTTCCATCCGGTTCTTCACGAACCACATGCTGGTCCCAAATTTTTTCAAATAATGTTTTTCTTCCCATGGGATGCGTCCTCTTTTCTCCTAAGAAATTTCGGCCTTCTATTATCTACATTCCTTTCCGTCTGGCAAGAGCCATGAAGATCTTTTTTAAAAGAATCAGGGACAGATCAGTCTTTTCTTTGTGGTCTTTTGAGACTTCTGATATACTTTTCTCTAAACCGGATAAGAATCTTCCCCTGTTTTCTCCTTCAAGATACCTAAGTGAAAACAGGTGGTACGTACATCGACTCGTCATTAAGCCTCGAACCAGTCTACGGTTTCCCGGTCAGGTGTAAAAAACAACTTAACCTCGGCAGGTCCACGTTAACCGAGAAATTTCACAAAATACCATGAACTTGTATTTCCCATTTGCCACCGAAAGACTCTAACCATCCTATTCGTAACTCCGACCGTTGCACCCACCCTCTCATTTGATAGGTCTCTAAACATCGCATGGGTATTTTCAATCATTTAATCAGCTATTTTTCCCAGGACATGGCTATCGATCTGGGAACCTCCTCAACCTTAATTTATATCAAAGGTAAAGGGATTGTCTTGAATGAACCCTCCGTGGTCACGGTTGAGACTCATTCAAAAAAAATTCTAGCGGTTGGCGAAGAAGCCAAGCGGATGGTAGGGCGAACTCCGGGCAACCTCATGGCCATTCGTCCCATGCGAGAGGGCGTCATTGCTGATTTTGACATGACGGAACGCATGTTGCGGTATTTTATCCAAAAAGTTCATCGAGGGGGGACCCTCATCAGGCCACGAATTATTATTGGAGTGCCCTCCAGGATCACACAAGTTGAACAACGTGCCGTGAAAGAATCCGCCGAGTTGGCTGGCGCACGGGAAGTGTATCTCATTGAGGAGCCGGTTGCCGCTGCCATCGGCGCCGGATTGCCTATTACGGAGCCCTCCGGCAACATGGTAGTCGATATCGGAGGAGGCACAACCGACATCGCAGTCATCTCACTGGGAGGCATCGTCTACAGCGAATCAGTCCGGGTCGCAGGTGACCAAATAGATGGAGCCATCATCAGCCATCTCAAGCGGGAATACAGCCTGTTAATCGGCGAACATATGGCGGAACGGATTAAGATAGAAATCGGATCTGCCTACCCCCTGCCAGAAAAAAAACAAATGGCTGTTAAGGGGCGGGATTTAGTGTCTGGAATCCCCAGAACGATACTCATCGATGACAGTGAGATCCGAGAAGCCTTACAGGATTGCCTCACCACCATCGTTCGAGCGATTCGTCTGGCCCTAGAGAACACACCACCGGAATTGGCAGGAGACATTATCGATCGGGGGATCGTGCTAACCGGAGGAGGATCGTTGCTTCAAGGACTGGATGATCGACTTCGTGAGGAAACGGCTTTACCCATTGTCACCGTTGATGACCCCTTAACCTCAGTCGTGTTAGGAGTAGGAAAAACTCTCGATGAATTCAGTCTCCTTCGGAAAATTTCTTCGCATTCCAGCCTGAATCCCTGAGTTCCAGTCTATCTGCATGCCTCGATCAGAGCCTACCTTCCCCATGTCCACAGGTGTCCGGCGGATTCTAGGGATCACCTTTATCCTGTTCCTCATGCTCCTGCTGTTTTTGCCACGACAATCTCAGGAATGGCTCAGTCACGTAGGAGGTCCGTTCGCCAGAATACTTGAGGTTCCTCTCCGCTCTGTGGCATCGATGCAAGATTCAATAAGTGACATCTGGAGCCACTATATCGCCTTGCAGAATGTGTGGGAAGAAAATCGACACCTCAGGCAGGAGATTCAACGCTTGCAGGGAGAACAGAATCTTCTCCGTGAACAGACCATCATTGCCACCCAATTCCAAAAATTGCTGGCCTATCAGGAAACCGCTCCCATGACCACCCTTCCGGCGCGGATCATCGGCCGAAATGTGTCCAATTGGTATCGGGCCATGATTATCAACAAAGGGGGCCGGGACGGTATTCACCCGGAAATGGGAGTGGTCACCGAGGCAGGGGTGGTCGGACGGGTGGTGCGGGTCAACCCCACGACGGCGATTGTTCTTCTACTCTCAGACCCCAACGTGGCGATCACCGGTATGATTCAAAACACCAGGGATGAGGGTATTGTTCAAGGAACGCCTCAGGGAACCATTCACATGAAATACCTGCCCCCTCTCTCCCCCGTCCAACAGGGTGATCCAGTGGTAACCTCCGGATTAACGGGTGATTTTCCCCGTGGACTCCAAATTGGCCGGATTCAACAGGTCACCAAGGCCGATACCGACTTATTTCAATTAGGGGATATTGACCCAATTGTCGATTTTTCAAAACTTGAAGGGGTCTTGGTCATCACCTCGTTTCAGGCTTCTCTTCCCGAATCATTACCGGAACGGGCAATCGCTCCATCTCCCTAGTTCAATTTCATGACCATTTTTCTGGACATCCTTCTTTGTCTCGGCGTGGTTCTCACTCAAGCCACTCTCAGCACATTTCTTTCGGCCAAGGGGATTCAACCTGACCTGTGTTTCGTCCTGGCTTGCGTGATCGGATTTCTTTCAGGTGAATACAAGGGACTCATGGTAGGACTTATTGTGGGGTTATTTCAGGACCTGCTCGCTCCGGGCGGCATTGGGCTCAATATGATTTTAAAGGGACTCGCAGGAGCCTTGGCTGGCATCACGACACACACCATTTCCACCGTCACTGGTCCTGCCGTCCTGCTGGTCACCTTTGCATTGTCCTTAGGGTGTGGATTGGCCTCTCTCGTGGTGGCCTATCCAGTGGTGGATGGGTTGGTCTTATTTTATGCGTTCTCATCAGTCCTTCTGCCGCAAGGGTTATACAACAGTGTTCTGGCCTTTGGAGCGTTTTGGCTCATCAACAAAATTGGCCTGTCGATGGGTATGGTAGACTTAGGACGAGGACGACGATAAGACTCACGCCATGCTAGACACTTCCCGCCAAGTCAATGAACTTGCCGACATTCAAAACCGGTTGATTTTCGTCAAGGTCGGCTTCTTAATGTTGTTGGTGCTGTTGGGATTACGACTCTGGCAATTACAAGTTCGAGATGGAGCCTACTATCAAGACCTTGCTCGTGATAATCGCACTCGCTCCATTGTCTTAGAACCGGCTCGAGGGCTCTTGTATGATCGAAATGGCGAACTCCTTGCCAATAATATCCCCAGCTTCCAACTCTACATCTCTCTAGAAGACGTCCAGGACCGTGAGGCCCTTATCACCCGGTTACCCCACTACGTGGATATCGACAGGCAAGAGATTTCCGACAAACTTTCAAAAAAAGGTCGACGGGGTCGGGTGAAAATCAAAGCCGGCATCACCCTCAAAGAGGTGGCCATCATTGAATCACACCGATTAGAACTTCCAGGTGTGGTGATTCAACCTGAATATCAACGTCATTATCCACTCGAAACCTTCGCCTCACATGTCCTTGGTTACGTTGGTGAAATCTCCGAATCCCAGCTAAAGGACCCGGAATTTTCCGATCTTCAGCAAGGACGAATCATCGGGCAATATGGAGTGGAGAAGACATATGATGAGTATCTTCTTGGGGAAACCGGAGAGGAAGTCATTGAAGTCGATGCGCTGGGGTATCCAAAACGGTCTCTATCGGTGCGACGACCCTTGGCAGGGGATGATCTGTACTTGACCCTCGACATCAGACTTCAGCGACTCGCTGAGGATCTGCTGGGAGAAGAAGCCGGGGCCATTGTCGCCCTGGATCCCTGGAACGGAGATGTTCTGGCTCTAGCGAGTAAACCTGGCTTTAACCCCAATGATGTCTCAGGAGGGATAAGTGCCAAAGACTGGCAACGATTTCTCCAGGATTCCCGCCATCCTCTCACCAATCGGGCCATTCAAGGCCAATATCCTCCGGGGTCAGTCTTTAAAATCGTCATGGCTGCAGCTCTTCTGGAGACTCAAACCCTCAGCGCACAAGAGTCGATTCCCTGCCATGGAACATTCCCCTTTGGGAAACGGGTGTTTCGCGACTGGAAGGCTGGAGGCCACGGGCAAGTCGACTTAACGAAAGCCATTGCGGAATCATGTGATGTCTACTTTTACAAAGCCGGCAATCAATTGGGGATTGAACCCATTTCCACCTATGCCCGTCAGTTCGGATTAGGCGAAAAAACAGGAATTGCTCTCCCTTCCGAACGATCTGGCCTCGTGCCTTCATCGGAATGGAAAAGAAGAGTGAAAGGGGAACCGTGGTATCCTGGAGAAACAATTTCCATTTCCATCGGACAAGGATTTTTAACGGTGACCCCGATTCAGATGGCCAAAATGGTCTCTATCGTGGCGACCAATGGGCGAGTGGTTCAACCCCGGTTGTTCAAAGCTTCTCGACTTCGGCGAACCGGCAATCTCAAAGAAGAGCCCGAACCGCCCATTCAACAGTTAGCCATCCCTCCTAAAACTTTCGCACACATTAAGGAAGGGTTAGCTGCGGTCGTCACGGAGGGAACAGCCCAACGGGCCAAATCAGATCTGGTCAGCATTGCGGGAAAGACAGGAACCGCGCAAGTGGTTGCCCTGAAACCGGACGGAGACAAGGATAAGAATAAGGAGCTTCAAAAAGAATTTCGAGACCATGCCTGGTTTGTGGCCTTTGCGCCCCTAGAACATCCGAAGATCGCCGTGGCTGTGTTAGTGGAACACATGGGGCATGGTGGCTCAGCATCCGCTCCCTTGGCCAAGACATTAATTGAAGCCTATATGAGCTTTCAGAACACTCCTCAAAAGAATCCACTGTAATCGGGCACAACACCCCGTATGATTGGAGAAGGGCTTATCTGATGTCACTGATGAACGACAATGTGAATCGCCGAGGGTTGGACACCTTCGATTGGTGTTTCCTGGGCGTCATCATAGCCATTATCTCCGCCGGAATCCTTTCCATTTATAGCGTCACCAATTCCCAAGCAACATCCGGATTCCCTATTTATCTCAAACAGACCATCTGGATGGTCGTCGGCTCATTAGCCTTTCTGGTCGCAGCCGGTATCGACTATCATAAACTCGCCCGTCTTTCATATCTGCTGTATGGGATCGGCCTGATCTTACTCATCATCGTATTAGTCAGCGGGAAAACCAGTCGAGGCTCCCAACGATGGATTCCTCTTGGCCCTTTCGTGGTCCAGCCCTCGGAGTTCATTAAGGTTCCCTTGATTCTGACGCTGGCCGCCTATTATGGAGCGACCAGCCGTGAAGGCTGGGTGCGCCGCTTATTCGTGCCTGGACTGATTGTTCTTCCGGGATTTTTATTAATTCTCAAACAACCTGACTTAGGGAGTAGCTTGGGATTTTTGGCCATCTTTCTTGTTGTCGTCCTCACGGTGGGCATGAAATCCAAAGCCTTTGGCTTTGTGATATTGGCCGCACTCATGTTATTTCCGTTCGCCTGGGGTGGGGTCTGGGGCTCTCTCCACGGGTACCAACAGGATCGAATTCTGAGCTTTGTTGATCCCACCTCAGATCCCGGCGGGAAAGGGTATCATGGACTGCAATCCCGAATCGCCATTGGCTCCGGCCAATTACTGGGAAAGGGATTACATGGAGGAACGCAAACCCAGTTCAAGTTTCTTCCCGAAGGACATACGGATTTTGTCTTCGCGGTCTTTGCCGAAGAATGGGGCTTTATTGGATCGGTCATTTTGCTATCGTTATATATCATCTTATTTTTGATGGGATTGGAAATTGCCTTTAAAGCCAAAGACATGGTGGGGGTCCTCCTGGCTGTTGGAGTGGTAGCGATGATTGCGTTTGGAGTTGTCGTCAATATTGCGATGACATCCGGCCTGGCCCCTGTAGTCGGCATTCCTCTTCCTCTCATGAGCTACGGAGGCAGCGCCATGGTTGTGAATCTCACTGCTTTGGGGTTGTTGCTCAATGTCAAACGGCGACGACTTTCACTGCTTTAGCTATACTTGAACCTGCGGTGTGAGGTTCAAACGGATTTTCGCATGAAAGAGGGAACAACGGAGTATGCAATCGGAAGAGTTCCAGGGGCGATGAACCCTTACACAGACTTTATAGATAAAGGAAATTGACACACACAGAACCATGGTCAAGTGGTTCAATACATTATTCATCGACATATTGTTACAGAATGGACACACAATCCATCCCAAACCCTGAAAGGCAGATCAGACAGGCTGGCTCTGGTGAAAAAGCCAATGTCTCTTCACCAAGAGATTCGAGGGGGATCGGCTCATTGTCCATTCTGCAAACGTGAGGAGACAACTATGGGAGTTGAAATCGCCATCAGTGTAACCCGGGAAGAAACCCGGGTCGCCGTGTTAGATAATCGGGTCGTGACAGAATTATATGTTGATCGGCCGAGGAAGAAAGATTTTGTTGGAGATATTTATAAGGGAAAAGTCATCAAAGTCCTCCCAGGCATGCAAGCAGCCTTTGTCGATATCGGATTGGATCGGGCCGCGTTTATCCACGTATCGGATCTGTCAGTTGGAACCGAACCCGGGGATACGCTCGTGGACAGTGAAGATGATGAACGCAGTCAAGACCTGCCACGCCCTCGACGTCAAACCGCTCGTCCCATCGAAAATCTCCTGGCGGAAGGGCAAGAACTCCTCGTGCAAATTTCCAAAGGACCCATCGGAACAAAGGGACCTCGGATTACCACCTACGTCTCCCTTCCCGGACGGTTTTTGGTGCTCATGCCCAATGTCGATCATATCGGGGTATCGCGAAGGATTACGAACGAGGACGAACGGCATCGCCTCAAGGATCTCATGCGACGGATCCGGAAACCCGAGTATGGATACATTGTCCGAACCGTGTGTGAAGGTGTGCCTGAAGACGATCTCCAAACAGACGTGCGATTCCTCACCGCGTTATGGGAGGACACCCTCAAAGCTGCCAACAGCCAGCCAGCCCCATGCCTCCTACATACCGATCTTTCGCTTCCACTCCGGGTGGTGCGGGATTTGTTCACCAAAAAAGTCGATCGGTTATTAGTTGACTCAAAACCGGATTTTGAGGAAGTCAAAGATTTTGTCCGGCGCTACCTTCCAGAACAAACGTCCCGCGTCCATTTCTATGACAAGAAACAGGAAGGATTATTCGATCACCTGGGTATCGAATTGGAAATTACCCGAGCCTTAAGCCGGAAAGTATGGCTCAAGTCCGGGGGGCACATTGTCATTGATCACACAGAAGCCATGACAGTGGTGGACGTGAATACAGGGCGGTTTGTCGGGAAACGTGACCAGGAGGAAACTATTCTAAAAAACAATCTGGAAGCCGCGAAAGAAATCGGCTATCAGATAAAATTACGTGGGATTGGCGGTATTATCATTATTGATTTCATTGACATGGAACGGGAACGGAACCGTGAAAAAGTCTATCAGGCCACCCTGGACGCACTGGCAGGCGATAAAGCCCAAACACGGATCTCACGCATTTCCGATCTCGGGCTCATCGAAATTTCCCGTGAACGGGTCCGCGAAGATCTTTTGCGAACGTTGTCGGAAATTTGTGGTGATTGCGAGGGGAGAGGGTACACCAAATCCACTATGACCGTTGCATATGAAATTTTTCGGGATATCCGGCGCATTGGGAACACGCGAGGACAATCCCAACAAATTGTGGTCGGTGCCAACCCCAAAGTCATTGAGCTGCTCTTCGACACCGAACACAGCAGCATTGAGCAACTCGAACAAGAATTCCAACAACAAATTTTATTTAAAGCGGATCCCTTGCTGCACCTTGAACAATATGACATCCTGGTGGTGGGAAAAGTGACACCCCGCACCGAGGCTCGGAACGCGTCCTAGTCAGGCAGAAACTGTTGAATAATGCGCCATCCACCCCAATCCCTCCTTCATCAAAAGGTACTCCCTTCGCTATGAGGAGGAATGAAGGGACACTTAGCGCATAGGTACAGATAAGATGTTGAGAGTTTCAAGCAAAGAAAATGTCGCGGGCGGAATCTTTGACTCTGAGCAAAGCGTACCTTTTCAACATTCCCATGCAGGACGGGAATGACCTCATCGTTACAAGGATGGTTGGAACTTCTGGCAGTCAAAGGACTGGGACCAGTTACCTACACCAGACTCATCAATCGTTTCGGCTCACCGGACGCAATACGGTCCTCGAACCTGCGCGCGCTCATTGAGGAAGGAGAAATCTCTCCTTCCTTAGCCATGGCCCTTCAACAACCCCTGCCCTCTGAGGCGCAGGAACACATTTCAAAAGAATTGAAGGCGGTTCAGGCTGGTCGGTTCTCCATCCTGACACTAGCAGACCCTCAATACCCCGCTCGCTTAAAAACCATTACTGACCCTCCTCCTGTTCTCTGGTGTACCGGCCAGCTCCAGAACCTCGACCAACAGGCCCTGGCCGTAGTCGGGTCCAGAAACGGCTCTCACATTGGGCGTACATTCACCCGTCAACTGAGCGGCGATTTAGCCGCACTGGGCTTTACTATTGTCAGTGGCCTGGCCAGGGGAATTGATGCCGCAGCCCACGAAGGGGCACTGGGCTCTTCCGGAAGAACCCTGGCCGTCCTCGGATGTGGAATAGATCGATTGTATCCACCCGAGCATGGTCCCCTGCGACAACGAATTGAACAACAGGGAGCTGTTCTTTCGGAATTTCCCATGGGAACCCCTCCGCATTCCTACCACTTTCCGCAACGTAATCGGGTGATCAGTGGCCTTTCACTCGGGGTCATTGTGACCGAAGCGACCTCGCGAAGTGGGTCCCTCATTACAGCTCGTATGGCCTTAGAACAAAATCGTGAAATATTTGCGGTACCAGGAAATGTGACAAATCCGTTGACTCGGGGCCCTCACCGCCTTATTAAAGAAGGTGCAAAATTGGTCGAAAATCCCTTAGATGTTGTGGAAGAAATTCTTCCTATGTTAGAACCCTCATTCCGGGATCATCTAGAGAAGCAACAACTTGCGCTTCAGTCTCAACCTTCCGCGCCTTCCTTAGGGCCAGAGGAACAACGTCTGTTTGCTTGCCTTTCACTTGAACCCGTTTCCCTAGACGATTTAATCTCGCAGGGTTCATATGCCCCATCAGAAGTGATGAGCATTCTCTTGTCTTTGGAGATTAAAGGGCTTATAAAGCAGATACCGGGCCTACAGTATCTCCGGATGAGCATCGGATAGTACACCAGCATGTCTTTTCCATCTGGAAAATTTTACTCGTAAACCATTCATGATTTTCATCACTGTCTATGCCTAAATCACTCGTCAGCGTCGAATCGCCTACCAAAGCCGAAACCCTGTCCAAATATTTTGGACGCAATGACCAAGCCTTGGCATCTGTGGGTCATCTTAAAGGCGTCCCGAAGAGCAAACTGGGCATTGACCTCGAACACAGCCTTGAGGGTTCTGTCGCAAAAAATAGATTTGCAAGATACGCCACTGGTTTTCATGTTGGACCGAGTTAAAAAAACCAGTAAAGATAGCCATTTTCATTTGTCAGACACGGAGCTAAAACCCCTTGTTGCCTTCAAAAAAATTTTGCGACAGAACCGTCGGCAGGCTAGCCTTGGCGGCTGGCTGCAACGGCTGCGGCCGCTGGAAAAAATGAGTTGAACAACCAGCCTAACTTGCCTCTACCCTACGCCATCATTATGATGAGCACGCGAAAAAACCAGTCACATCGCAGCAGGTGGATTGTAACGGCGCCATTTTCACCCTGAGTTTGTAGTGGATCTTGCACGCGTGAGTATCGGTTTCCCTTACATCAAAGATGCCAAAGGAGCCTTCCCAGGTAGGGGTTGCTAATGAGTAAATCGCTGATAATTGCCGAGAAGCCCTCTGTTGCAGCCGACATCGCGCATTCGCTTGGCGGACTGAAACGCGAGAAGGATTATTTTGAAGGTGACGACTATGTTGTAACTTCAGCCGTTGGGCACCTACTTGAAATCAAGGCGCCTGACGACGTAGAGGTCAAACGTGGCAAGTGGTCTTTTGCCAATCTGCCGGTCATTCCCGATCACTTTGACCTGAACCCAATCGCCCGCACCGAGGACCGGCTCAAGTTGCTCGCCAAGCTGATCAGCCGCAAAGATATCGACCGAATTATCAACGCCTGTGACGCCGGGCGCGAAGGCGAGCTGATTTTCAGACTGATTGTCCAGCACACTAAGGCCAAGCAACCGAAAAGCCGGCTTTGGCTGCAGTCCATGACGCCCAAGGCCATTCGCGAAGCATTTGAGGAGCTGCGTGATGATGAACAAATGAAGCCGCTCGCTGATGCCGCCCGCTGCCGAGCAGAAGCAGACTGGCTGGTTGGCATTAACGGCACCCGGGCTATGACGGCGTTCAACTCCCAAGACGGGGGTTTTTACCTCACCACCGTTGGCCGGGTTCAAACACCCACCCTGACCATCGTCGTGGAGCGCGAGGAACAGATCAAGCAATTCGTCTCGCGGCCCTACTTTGAAGTGCATGCCCAGTTTGATGTCGAGGCCGGACAGTATTCAGGTCGCTGGTTTGATACGGACTTCAAAAAGACTGACGAAGATGCTGAACGGCGCGCAGAGAGACTTTGGGAACGCAATCAGGCTGAAGCAATCAGGCAGGCCTGCCAGAGTCAGCAGGCGGTGGTCACTGAAGAAACCAAGCCGACGACGCAAAGCGCACCGATGCTGTTTGACCTGACTAGTCTGCAACGTGAAGGCAACGCCCGGTTTGGCTTTTCGGCCAAGACAACATTATCGCTGGCACAAGCGCTCTATGAACGCCACAAGGTGTTGACGTATCCAAGAACCGATTCGCGCGCTCTGCCGGAAGACTATCTCTCTACCGTGCAAGATACCCTGGGCATTCTGCGTGATGAGTCAAGTGAGCGTTTGTCAGCCATGACCGGCGGCAGCGGCGGCAATCCGATAGGGCCGCATGCGGCGAAAATTCTGAGCAATGACTGGGTCCAACCGAACAAGCGTATTTTCAATGACGCGAAAATTTCTGATCACTTCGCCATTATTCCCACATTGCAGGCACCCAAGAACCTCAGCGAAGCCGAAGCCAAGATATACGACCTGGTCGTGCGTCGATTCATGGCGGCCTTTTTCCCACCTGCGGAGTTTCGAAACACCACCCGTATGTCCCAGATTGACAGACACTACTTCAAGACCGAAGGCAAGGTGATGGTCAAGCCGGGTTGGTTGGCAATTTACGGCCGTGAAGCCATTGCTGGTGAGGGCACGCTTGTAGCGGTTGGGGAGAATGAAAAAGCCACGGTTAGCGACATTGAAGTTCGCGACATGGCGACCAGACCACCCGCCAGATATACCGAAGCCACACTGCTTTCTGCGATGGAAGGCGCCGGTAAGCTGATTGATGATGATGACTTGCGCGAAGCCATGTCCGGGAAAGGTCTGGGCACACCGGCAACCCGCGCAGCGATCATCGAAGGCTTAATTAGCGAGAACTATTTATTGCGCAAAGACAAGTCACTGATGCCCACCACCAAGGCTTTTCAACTGTTGACCTTATTGCGCGGCCTGGGGGTGACCGAACTCACGATGCCGGAACTGACCGGTGAATGGGAAAGCAAGCTTTCGCAGATAGAGCGAGGTCAGTTGGGCCGCGAAGCGTTCATGCAACAAATCAGCAAGATGGTTGAACAAATTGTTGCCAGGGCCAAAAACTACGGCGCAACAACCGTTCCAGGCGATTACTCAACATTGCAGTCACCCTGCCCCAAATGCGGCGGCCTGGTCAAAGAAAACTACAAACGGTTCTCCTGCACACAATGCGATTTTTCAATTACGAAAATTCCGGGCAGCCGTCAATTGGAAGTACCCGAAGCAGAAATTCTGATTGCCGAACGCACGATTGGTCCGTTGCAGGGATTTCGCAGTCGGCTTGGCCGGCCGTTTGCGGCAATCCTCAAACTGAACGATGAACACAAGCTTGAATTTGACTTCGGTCAAAATGATGACGATGAAAACAGTGAACCGGTTGATTTTCACGGCCAAGAATCACTGGGCAGTTGCCCGAAGTGTCAGTCATCGGTTTATGAACATGGAATGAATTATACCTGTGAAAAAGCGGTCGGCCCGAACAAGACTTGCGACTTTCGAACAGGCAAAGTCATACTGCAACAGGAAATCGAACCCACTCAGATCAGAAAATTGCTGAGCGAAGGCAGAACCGAATTGCTGACCGGCTTTGTTTCATCACGAACCCGTCGCAAGTTCAAGGCCTACCTGAAACGCGGGGATGACGGGAAAGTCGGCTTCGAATTTGAGGCCCGTAAACCCAAGACCGGCGACGACCAGGCCGCGAGCGGCAAAAAGTTGCCCGGGAAGAATGCCGAGACCAAAAAACCGTCGGCAAAAAAATCGGCTACTAAGAAACCAGCTCGTACAGCCAAAAAACTCAAACTCCGCTCATGACCGGGAAACGCGGCCGATTTGGAAACTTCCTGGCCTGTTCACAATACCCTGAATGTAAAACCACCAAGCCGTTGAAATTAGGCATCAAATGTCCTACGCAGAACTGCGGGGGAGATTTGGTTCAAAAGCGAACACGAAAAGGCAAAACGTTTTATTCCTGCAGCAACTATCCTACCTGCACGTTTGCCATTTGGGATCGGCCCATCAATCGCCCATGCCCCCAATGCCAGGCTCCCTTTCTTATCGAAAAAATTCGGAAACAAACGGGAAGCAGAATCCTGTGTCACAATCAGGAATGCGGGTATGAGGAGACGGGGGAAAATAAGGAAAGCAAAACGAAACAGGGTTAGGAGCCTACGGCTGGCTTGATGCCTTTCTGATGCTCAAAGACTTTGATGGGTTCGCCCTTGCCTTGAATGACCTCTTCGGTCACCAAAACCTCCTTCACATCGGTTTGCGAAGGAA
>JAOUGQ010000345.1 GCA_029865515.1 Nitrospirota bacterium | reverse complement strand
CTCCTCCCACCGTGTTTCAAGCTTGGCCCATTCATCGCGGGCATCCGCTTTGGCCAGGTGCAGTTTGACCTGAAGTTCGTCACGCTGACGTTTGAGATCATCGGCGATTTTTTGAAGTTGTTCTATTGAATGCGCCATGCATGTCTCCTTTCGGTCACAGGTCTATAATGGTCGGCATGAATGAAGCCTGTTGTAGCACATTGCCGGAAAATTTGACAGTGAGTGACGTGTGCTTCAACGACGGATGTGTCATTGGCCGGCCATGTTCCGCCAGATGTCCTCCCCTGGTCTACCGGGCAAGCGGGTGCGAGCCTTACCAGGCGTAGGCTTCAGGGGCCTGCCCGCCGGGCCCGGGGAATATTTCATCGAGGCGGGTCAGGGTCTCAGATGATAAGGAGAGTTCAAGCACCCGCATGGTTCCCTTCAATTGGTCCAATGTCCGCGGGCCGATGATCGGTGATGTGACGGCCGGTTGATGGAGCAGCCAGGCCAGGGCGACATGAGCCGGTTCCTCACCTAAGTCCCGGCAAAGGGTGTCATAGGCTTCCAGCCGGGGCCGGTATTTTTCCACGGTCTTGCGAAGATCTTCATCGGCCCGCCGTCCGCTGGCGGCAGGCTTCAGGGCTCCGGCCAGCAGACCGCGCCCGACCGGACTCCATGGAATCAACCCGATGCCGTAGGCTTCACAGGCGGGAATGACTTCAAGCTCAATCATGCGGTCGTTCAGATTGTACAAGCTCTGCTCGGACACCAGTCCGAAAAAATTCCGGTGTCTGGCCATTTCCTGTGCCTGGGCCAGGTGCCAGCCGGCGAAATTGCTGCTTCCCACATAGAGCACTTTTCCCTCGCGAACGAGTTGCTCCATGGCCTGCCAGATTTCCTCCCAGGGGGTCTGCCGGTCAACATGGTGCATCTGATAGAGATCGATCGACTCGGTTTGGAGCCTGCGCAAACTCGCGTCACAGGCCTGCTTGATATGCCGCGCGGATAGTCGCGACTGGTTTGGCCAATCCCCCATTCGCCCGAACACTTTGGTGGCCAGGACGACTTTTTCGCGTCGGCCGCCTCCTTGCGCAAACCAACGCCCGAGAATCTGCTCGGTGATGCCTTCTCCCACTTCCCATCCATAGACGTCGGCGGTATCGAAAAAATTGATGCCGAGTTCCAGCGCCTGGTCCATGATCAGGCCACTCTCGGCTTCCGTGGTTTCCGGCCCGAAATTCATGGTCCCCAGGCACAAGCGGCTGACTTTCAACCCGGACCGGCCCAGATGCACATACTCCATGAACACACTCCTCTGAGAGATGAAGAACAGCACAGGGATGCCGTTTGCACTTTACCAGGAACGATGAAACGTCTTCCAGAAAATACCGCTTGTCCCGGGTTGATCGGGAGAGCGATCATTTCAATTAGCAATCAGTAGGCCGAATGAGTTGAAAAACCTGAGGAGAGGCGGTAGAACAGGGTATGGCGTTTTCCGAAGGGGTATTTCGCTTTTCCTCGGACCTGTTCCTTGGGTCAGGTTTACGGTCTGGCACGCAGAGTATGGAGGGGACGTCTGCCCGGTCCGACAGGCTCTGCTGCGGGTCATCTTCGGTCTGTCGGAATGAAAAGTATTCGGAAAATATGGTCATGGTCGTGTATAGTCCTTCAGACTATGAGAGGACAAAAGGACGCAGAGCACTGTGCACGGTTGTTCGATTTGAGATCCATCGTTAGTTATTGGAGGACATTATGGCTTTAAAAAAGAAATCTGCCCGTCAATCTTCGAAACGGACTTCAACTCCTAAGCGGGCTCCAGCTTCCAAGCGGACTTCAACTGCTAAACGGACGGCAGCTTCCAAACGGACTCCATCTTCCCGAAAGGTGACATCCACCAGGAAAACACAAAAGCCTCTGCGCGTCCGTCCTTCTCGCGCTCCACACGTGACGGTGAAGACTCTGGACGCTCTCAACGAGCGGCTCGATATGATCCTCCCCGAAGTCATGGTGCGGATCGCCGCCATCGAGCATCTATTGGTAAAGAATCAACTGTGCATGTATGACGAACTGATTAATGCGCGGCAATTCATTCAGGAACAGGAACGATCGTAATGGAGTAGCCGGCGGATACGCCTGGCCTCTCCGGGACCCGCCAGGCGAAATCCAGGGCCGGATTGGCTGTAAGCCTTTCAAGCCCGGCGATGGTTTCGAGGAGCGGGGACAATATGTTTGTGAGAATCAAGGCATGCGTTTCAATCCGATCGAGTCACACGCCGGTCCGTCTGACATCATGACGTCTCGCCCGGAAGGCGTGATCGAAAGGCCATTGAAATGCTTGAACCTCCACTAACCTCTTGATGAAGAAGGAAAGGACTATGAACGTCGATTTTCGGGAAACCATCGGGCATTGTATGCAGCGCGATCTTGAAGGCGTCAGCGAAGACACGTGCGCGGTAAATGCCGCCAGCCTCATGGCCGCGCGACGGATCGGGTGTCTCGTCGTCCACCCGCCCGGGGAGGAACCTCAAGATCCGCATATTATCGGGCTCATTTCCGAGACGGATTTACTTCGGCAGGTGATGGCCAAAGGGCTTGCCGGGGGTGGGACGACGGTGGGGCAGATAATGGCCAGCCCCTTACTTTCGATTCCCTCCGATCGATTGATGCTCGATGCCAGCCATTTTATGGAGAAGCACGGCATCCGGCATCTCTGCGTGTCGGAAGCACACAAGATCGTCGGGTTGATTTCCGTCCGTGATCTGGTGAAGCACTTTGTCTATGCGGAAAAAGGGCCGATTCGCGATCTGGATGATGTGTACCGGCCCCTCAGCGTGCTGATGCGACGGAATATTGAAACCATCGATCGGGACGCCACGCTTCTTACCGTGGCTCAGCGTATGGGCGAGAAGCGGATCGGCGCTCTTCTGGTGACGCAGGATGGAGAAACGGTGGGGATTGTCACCGAGCGCGATTTGATTCACAAAAGTATGGCCCACAATCAGGATCCCGCTCAGGTCCGCGTGGCTTCAGTGATGACCCAAACGCTGATCGATATTGATATCAACCGGACTGTGCATGATGCCAGCGACCTTATGGCGGAAAAAAATATCCGGCATTTGCCGATTACCGAAAACCGGACGATTGTGGGAATTTTATCCGTCAGGGATCTGGTGAAAATGATTTCCGTCCGGGATCGTCCGAGATTTCTCAATCAGCAATAAGATGGCCCTTGATTCATGAGGCTGGAGGATGGCTCCCCGCTCACGACTGGCGGGGAGGACGAAAAAAACAGGTGGCAGCCTCGAAGTGCCGTGCGGTTTTCTTCCTCTCGCGTCATGCCCGACATTTTCCATCGGGCATCCATTTTGACCTTTTTCGGAAATTCCCCTGACGATTTGCGGGGGTAACGAACAATCGAGCATGTGAGACGCGCCGCATTCATCAGGTTATGTCTGGCGCATGACGGTC
>JAOUGQ010000064.1 GCA_029865515.1 Nitrospirota bacterium | reverse complement strand
CCAGCCTGAAGATGCCCCCTCATCTTCTAGAACTTTTTTTTCGTTGACGGCTCACCTTGGGAAAAGGTCCCTCTCCCTCATCCCCGACTTTGGTTAGTGGGGATCCATCTCGACCAAGGGGAGAGTCTCCTCCCGTTGCTTCAGGGGCGGTCGCTCTGTCTGTTTTCCTCAACGAGCGAGCGAAACAGAATGAGGGCATCCTGGTAGCTGCCGTCGTTCCTTCGCACCGCATGGGGAAGGGTGCCGAGTAGCTGAAAATCCAGTTGTTCCCACAAACGCCGCGATGCGTGATTTTCCGCAAACACCAGGTTGAAAATCACACTGCGAAAGGCCAGGGCCCGGGCATGGTCCAGCATGGTCTCTCCGAGTAGGCGGCCTAACCCTTTTCTGCGCCATTCAGGCGCGACCATGAATCCGGCGTTCGCGATATGGCTTGAACGCCCCGGCCAATTCGCTTTCAGATAATAGGCTCCTGCCAATGCCCATGGTCCTGTTTTGGTCTGTACGGAGGCCAATACGGTGCCACAGCCTCCGAACCAATAGGCCTGAAAATCTTCATCGGAAGGCATCTGCTCATGCGGGAATGAGGCCCCCTCATCGACAATCACCTCGTACAAGCGGCGGAGCGGTTCGATATCCTCGGGTTTGGCCAACGCCAATCGCACGGCCGAGCTATCCTTCAGTTGTGTGTCGATGGGAAACTTGATCGGCATCGTGTGTAAAACCGAAGATATGACTTCTCAGGCCGTGTCTGATGATAGTGGATTACAGAAGGAGATCGATCAAACAGATTATCCAGTGGGGGTATGTTCGAAGACCGACAAGTCATTTCCAGTCAGTGTGTACGCTTTGCCAAACCCCATCACAAACTGTCCACTCTTTGGTTGTAACTGAAACAGAATAAAGTCCGGCAGCTGCCGTAACAATCCCGCCATCTTGCCATGCCGTTGCTGATAGTCATCCAGCACCGATGCATAATCGGAACTATCGGGCGCGATTCGTTTGGCCTCACACAAGTAATTGACCCTCCTCCTGGCGAAAATCTGTGACGTCGATTGTTCATCGGCGATGATCATGATCGCGACAGTCCCGTTTGCCAGCAGATGACGTGTATGAGCTGCCAGCTGACTGACAAAGATGTAAAAGCTGCCGGGAGCCCGGTGCAAGTAGGGCGTATATCCACTGTGGGGAATGCCGTCCATCCCTACGGTGGATAGCTGTAGACTGCGCATATCCTCTATGAGACGGGCGCAGACTTTAGCCGGTTGCTCATCGTTCATGGGAATCGACTTCCTCCATTTTTTACGGTCGAGGGCAAGAGTCGGGAAGCGAATGACGCCTTGCGCGCTTCTCCTTGAAATCCGGTTCTCTGGCAAAGACTCATAGAGACGAAAAGATGTTAACTGATTGCCTGCCTTATCCGGCAAGGGCTGAGAACAATTTCAATCTATTCATAATATTGCCGTGTAAGAGTTGGCAGGAGGCGTAGGGGGAGCGGCGCAGGTCTGACGCGACTTTTCAGTATCCGTCGTCTGCAGGCTCTGCATCTCCATTAGCTTCCTGCATCATTTTCATTTCAATTTTCCATTAAAAAAGTAGGAGGATTTGACGACGTTCCCCCATCTTTGTGCTCAGTATCCCCGTCCGGTGCTCCCGCCTCTCATGCTCCCCAGCGGGAGCGCCTCATACCGTTGCTTCAGGTCCGGATGTTCATTGAGATAGCTCTTCACGGCGGCGTCATCGGCGAACACCGCCGGACTGCGTTGGCGATATTCTTCGACCGTCAGATCATATTTGGATAACAGCGTGCTCAGTTTCGCGTTGATATCCGCTCCCATTTCGCGCATCGCCTCGGGCGATGGCCGTTGTCCGTCTCCATAACCTTTTCCACCTTTGAAGTAATTCGTCATCATCTCGCCGATCTCAATACGGGCCTTCACAAATTTCTCAACCTCAGCCGGTTCTGTGGCAAAGCCGGTCCCTGCAAAGAGCACGATGCTCAAAGACATTCCGATCATGATGCGTGTCAGATTGCTAGCCATAATTTCTCCTCAGAATGTGATGAAAAGATTCGCTCGCAATTCATCATAGCATCTTGGTCGGAGGGCATGCAGCTTAGGGGCAATTTACATGGCGTTCCTTTCGCAATCACAGCAGCGAGGGCTCACAACCCCCTTTCTTTTTTCCTGAAGAGTGTGAGCAGGAATGGCAAAACAAAAGGATGGATCCCTGATGACGAATGTCGGGGGTGATGGAGAGAGTAAAATGTTATGAAAGGTGAGCCGTGAAAAGATGACGTTCTGGAAGATGAGGGGCACCTTCAGGCTGGGCCCAGATTCTTCGGCGGGGCCTCAGAATGACAGGTCGGGGGGTGGCTCGGATGACATATCTCGTGGGGACTGCCACGGTAACAAGATACGCTTATTTTTGGGGAGAGTGTTTGTTGGGTGATTTCATGTTACCTGAGGGGTGGATGACATGCCAGGCGCGGAGGACTTCGGCGACGGTCCAGGCTTGGGCGATGCATCCCTTCGGGGCGAAGGGCGGTTGTCCATCAAAGATTTCTCCCAGGGTTCCCAGTCCGTAATCGTTGAGTTGGTGGGCCATCGGTTCGAGATAGGACAGGGCCGCGTCTGGGTTGCGATACACCCGATAGTGTGCCAGCACGAAGGGGCCGAGTAGCCAGCCCCAGACGGTACCTTGATGATAGGCGCCATCTCGTTTTCGGATATCTCCTCCATACCGTTCCACAAACTGAGGATCTTCCGGTCCCAGGCTGCGTAACCCATATGAGGTGTAAAGATGTTGGGCGCAATAATCGACCACAGCTCGTTGCTGTTTGTCTGTGAGAGGACTGTGCGGTAAGGAGACCGCGAACACTTGATTGGGGCGTGGAGCCGGATCATGGCCATGGGGTCCGTCCAGCACGTCATAACATCGGTGTAAGGGTTCGTGCCAGAACCGTTTGAAGGAGATTTGAATGGCCTTTGCGAGTTGCAGAAATTCTTCATCCGACTTGTTCAAGGCTTTGGCCAATTGTCCCATTGTGAGCCACGCGTGATACCAGAGCGCATTGATCTCAATCGGTTTGCCGATGCGCGGGGTGACGACCCAGTCTCCCACCTTGGCATCCATCCAGGTGAGTTGCATTCCTGGTTCCCCGGCATACAGCAGATGGTCTGCGGGATCCATGCCGATTCCAAAGCGGGTGCCCTTGCGGTACCAGGCCAACATGTCCAACAGCACGGGGAAGATCGTTTTGAGAAATGTGCGGTCGCGGGTGGCCTCAAAATATTGGCGGACGGCCTCGACAGACCACAGTGTGGCATCGACCGTATTGTATTCGGGTTCTTCTCCGGCATCGGGAAAACGATTGGGCAGCATGCCTTGCTTGGCATAGTGGGCAAAGGTCGACAGGATGCTGCGAGCAATGTCAAAGCGCTTGGTGGGCAGGGTCAGGCCGGGCAGGCTGATCATGGTATCTCGCCCCCAGTCTCCGAACCAGTGATAGCCGGCAATGATCGTATGGCCCCTATCGTTTGATGCAAGCGGACGGGATGCGATGAATTGATCCCCTGCCAGCGTGAGTTGTTGGATCCAGTCAGGCAGAGGCGGCGTGGATTTTTTGGTTGTTCGTCGGGTTGCCAACAAGGCCTGTTCATGTTTTCGGCGTGACTGGATAGCGGATGCGGTCGGCTGTGACGGTTGCGGGTTGGTGCTGGCCATCCAGGTGATTTCTTCGCCTGGTTTTATATCGATGACCCATGTGCCTATGTGCAGATGATGCTCCCGATCCGGTAACCCTCGCTCCCGTTCGAGGGACAGATCGTAATTGTGGTACCACGTACCGGCGACTTCAACCGAACCTCCCGAGGCAGACAAGATGAACGGAGGGCCTCCTGTGGGCAGAATGCGAAGTCCATTCCGAATGGAAGTCGTGGAAAATTCCGGCCGGTTGTCCAGCGTGGTCCCATGATACTCGCGATGATTGATGAAGGCCCGCAACCGTAACCGAAGGGGTTCAATGCTGCGAACCAGGGCATACGAGACATAGGTGGTATTTTCCCCGGGCTCCATCCAAATACGTTTTTCTAATTGCCCATCGGCCACGGCAAATGTCCACACCGGCGTCGTTCCTTCCAGGTGGAAGCGTTCCAGGTATACAAATCCGGTGGGCGCAATCACTCCCCCCTGCCAATGGTTGGTCGACAGTTGAACAATCTGTCCCTGATATTCTACGGTTTCATCCAATGTGCTGACCAAAAACGTGCGTTCGAGGGGTGGCTTGAGTGCGGCGATCAACAGGCCGTGATACCGTCGAGTGAGCGATCCCGCCACGGTGCCCGAGGCGAATCCTCCGATGCCGTTGGTGACCAGCCATTCCCGCCGTTCTGCCGTGTTCAAATCTCCGCACATCTCCCTTCCGAAATCCACGACCTGAGGCCAGGGTGTAGTGCCCTTGGATGGGGATGCGCTGCGGATAGTTCCTTTTGGGGTGGGTGCCATGGGTTTATTCTCCTGATTGTTCTAAGAGTTTGGCGACGAGTCCGGTCCAGCCGGTTTGATGGCTGGCACCCAGGCCGGCACCATTATCGCCATGAAAGTATTCGTGGAATTGTATGAGATCCCGCCAATGCGGGTCGTGTTGGAACATGGTCAGATTTCCATACACGGGACGCCTTCCCGTGTTGTCGCGAAGAAAGATGTGATTGAGGCGCCGGGAAATTTCCGCCGCGACCTGCCAGAGTGTCTTGTGAGACCCTGAGCCGGTCGGACATTCCACGGTCAGATGATCCCCGAAGAAATGATGGAATTTTTGTAACGCTTCAATAAGCAGAAAATTCACCGGAAACCAGATCGGTCCCCGCCAATTCGAATTTCCGCCGAACATGCCTGTGTTGGATTCGGCCGGTTCATAATCCACGCGATGGGTGGTGCCGTTGACGTGGAGGATATAGGGATGCTGTTGGTGATACTTGGAGAGCGCACGAATGCCATGCGGGGACAGGAATTCCTCTTCATCCAACATGAATCGCAGCACACGGGGGAGTTGTTCTTGGTCGACGATGGACAGCAGCCGTCGGACGGAGCCGTCCGGCAGACTGGTGCTGCACACATGGCGGCGGAATTCCGGCCGGTTTTCGATGAACCACAGCATCCGGCGCTTGAAGCCGGGTAGGGCATCCACGATGTCGGATTCCAGGGTCTCGACCCCGAACAACGGGATTAAGCCCACCATGGACCGGACCTTCATTTTCTCATGATGACCGTTGGGACAATGCAGGACATCGTAGTAGAACCCGTCTGATTCATCCCAGAGGGGAATGCCTTTGTCATTTTCCCCGCGATGATTCATGGCATGTGAGATATAGACGAAGTGTTCGAAGAATTTACTGGCGACATCCCCATAGGACGGGTCGTGACGGGCGAGTTCCAGCGCGATAGCCAGCATGTTGAGACAATACATGCCCATCCAACTCGTGCCATCCGATTGATCGATGTGCCCGCCTGTGGGGAGTGGCGCGGACCGGTCGAACAGACCGATATTATCCAGGCCGAGAAAACCGCCTTGGAAGATATTTCGACCTTCGGCATCCTTGCGGTTCACCCACCAGGTAAAGTTCAGGAGAAGTTTATGGAAGATTTTGGCGAGCCAGATCCTGTCGGCCTTGCCCCGGATGCGTTTCTCGATTTTATACACCCGCCAGGTGGCCCAGGCATGCACGGGAGGATTGACGTCTCCAAATTCCCATTCATAGGCGGGAATCTGTCCGTTGGGATGCATGTACCACTCGCGGACCAGTAGCCGGAGCTGGTCCTTGGCGAAATCCGGGTCGACCAACGCGAGAGGGACACAATGAAAGGCCAGGTCCCATGCCGCGAACCACGGGTATTCCCATTTATCGGGCATGGAGATCACGTCATCGTTATAGAGATGTTCCCAATCGCGGTTGCGGCCGTGTCGGCGTTCTTTCGGCGGGAGCGGTCCCGCGGGATCGCCATGCAGCCAGGCCCGGATATCAAAATGGTAGTGTTGTTTGCTCCACAATAAACCGGCAAAGGCCTGCCGCTGTACCTGATGCGCTTCCGGTGACAAATCCTCAGGGGCCCGTTTGGCATAGAACTCATCGGCTTCCTGTCGTCTGGCAGGAAATACCGTCTCAAATTCTTCCCCGACCATCCCTTCCGTCGGAGGCATATTGGTGAGCCGTAAGCGGTAGGTCATGCTTTGGCCGGGAGGCACCATGGCCGGATAGTGCGCCGCCGCTTTGGTCCCCAGCTCTTGGGGATTGATGGTATCGGATTTGCCGGACACGATGTACTCGTGAAAACTGTCTTTGACATAGGGCGTAGCATTCGGGATACCCCAAAGGCGTTGGGTATTGGTCTCATTCTCCGTGAATAACAAGGTTGGGGTGCCTTCGCACACGAGCCAACGCGATCCGTATTGTTCATGCTGCACATGGATCACGCGTGCGTCGCCGAGATCCTCGTCATGCTGTAGCGTGGGACGAGTCGCATGTGGAGCCCAGGACCAGGTATTCCGGAACCAGACGGTCGGGAGAAGGTGAAGTTCGGCGACATCCGGTCCACGGTTGTGCGCGGTGATCAGAATGAGGATATCTTCGTGCGTCGCTTTCGCATATTCCACAAACACATCGAAGTAGCGATGGTCTGCAAAGATACCCGTATCCAATAGTTCATATTCCCAGTCCTGTTTCCCCCGCCGGCGATTTTCTTCCACCAGATGCTGATAGGGGAATGGTCGTTGGGGGTATTTATAGAGGAACTTCATATAGGAATGGGTCGGCGTGGAATCGAGGTAAAAGTAATATTCCTTCACGTCTTCGCCATGGTTGCCTTCATGGCCGGTGAGTCCGAACAGGCGTTCTTTCAGAATCGGATCTTTTCCGTTCCAGAGAGCCAGCGAAAAGCAGATCAGTTGATGCCGGTCGCAGATGCCGCCAATTCCGTCTTCTCCCCAACGATAGGCGCGTGATCGGGCATGATCATGAGGAAAATAGTCCCAGGCCTCGCCATTCGGACTGTAATCCTCACGGACCGTGCCCCATTGGCGTTCACTCAGATAGGGACCCCATCGTTTCCAATGGACGGTGCGTTTTCGGGCCTCTTCCAGCCGGAGTTCTTCTTGAGTCAGGTTGAGGGGTTTGGTTTTCGACATCGCAGCGGCTTTCTTAACGATGTGCAGAGCCATAACGACTCACAGTTTTGAGCTTGATGCCTAGTGTACCATGGAATAACCCTAAACTGGTGCGGGATCTCTCCGGCTATTGTCGCTGAATACCCGAAAGAGGAGGCGAAGCCTTAGCTGTCTCTGTTCGAGTTTTGGGACGGCTGATGTTTAAGCTTGCCTCCTTTTTCCCCTATGGTAGAGTAGGCGGTCCGTGCAGACGTGATATGGAGAGGAGGCGAACGGATGATGGAAGAAAAAAACAACCGGATAGGATTCGTTGGGGTGGGGCGAATGGGGGCGAATATGGCTCGTCGGTTGCGTGAAGTGGGGTATCCCATTTCGTTGGTCTATGACGTGATGGCAGAGAAAGCTCGATCTTTGGCGGAAGAGTTAGGCTGTGAGGTCGCGCGGACTCCGGCTCGAGTGGCGGAAGTTGCTCCCATCGTCTTAACCGTGGTGACTGACGACACGGCTATGCGTGGGCTTTTTGCTGCCGATGATTCAACGAGTTTGTTAGCACATGCCACAGGGCGCTTGTTCGTGAATTGCGCAACGGTTTCGCCTGAGGTGCATATTGACGTGGAAGCCCTTGTTGAACAGCATGGCGGCCACACGCTTGAAGCCTGTATGGCCAGCAGCATTCCTCAGGCTCGCGCCGGGACCTTGTATCTTATGTGTGGTGGAAAGCCGGAAGTGTTTGAACGGGCTAAACCCCTCTTAGAAGTCCTGAGTGCGAATCTCCGATACATTGGTCCGGCCGGTCAGGCTGCCAAGGTGAAGGCCCTGGTGAATATGGTGATGAATATCAATACGGCAGGATTGGCAGAGGGCTTGGGGCTTGGGGAGGCGCTTGGGTTGGATCTGGGGATGTTGCGAGAAGTCTTCAGCCAAACCGGGGCGGCGTCACGGGTGTTGGAAACCGACGGGGCCGATATGCAGAACCGAGATCATGAATGTTACTTCTCCGCTGAGCATGCAGCCAAAGATTCCGGCATCGCCTGTGCGCTGGCCGAATCCGTGGGCGTGACGCTGCCTCTGGCTAAAGCAACCTGGGAACAATATCAGCGACTGGTTGCGCTGGGAAAAGGGGAGTTGGATAAATCCGGTGTTGCCGAACTCACGTTTAAAGATCGCTTTCCGCGCCAATAGTAACAAAAGCGATTTTCCAGCATCCCCTCGAATCCCTCCGTCGTTCTTTCCGCATGTTTCTGCCAGAAATCCGTCCGATTCTGCCATTCCCGACATGAGTCATCGGGAATCCATCTGGTCTTTCTTTCGGATGGATCCCCGCTACCGACCTGCGGGAATGACGAAGGGACGGGAAGGATTTCCGCCAACCACTTGCCGGGATGACGAAGAATAGGGTGTCATGCCCGACATTCGTTATCGGGCATCTATCCCGGGTTTTTTCGGTTAGATTCTTGTCGACGATTGGGAGGGATGCAGCCGCCTCCACTCAAACTGTCATTCTGAGCCCACGGCGAAGAACCTGTGCCCAGCGAGAAGACGCCACGGCTCAGCGAGATCCTTCGTTTCACGCAGGAGGACAGGTCGGTTGAAGACGATGGCAGTCATACCTTGATCACCCAGCGATTGTTAGCCCAATAGCGTTTTGCCGATTTCCCTGGCTTGTTGCACCAATTGATCAACTGTTTTTAAAGCTTTCCCCACGTTTTTCCCAACCGTTTTTCCGGCCTTTTTGGCTGTCCGCCGAACCGCGCTTGTGGCTGTTCCTGTTTTCCTGGCGATGGATTTTGACGCTGAGGCAACTTTCTTCGCGCCTTTCTTTTTTAATTGGCTCACGGTTTTTTCCCCACGCGAAGACAGGTTGGCTGATTGCTTGATGGCTTTTTTCTTAACTTGGGAAATTGTGTGCGTTGCTTGTTTCGTGGCTTGAGAGGCTTTCTTGAGTCCCGTTCGTGTAGCCTTCTTGGTCTTTTTGGCCGCAGTGGCTGTTTTTTTCTTTGCCACTGATGTCATTTGAGACGCTTTCTTTGATGCCTGCCTGGCCGTGCTCTTCACAACGTTTTTCATAGCCATCCGGGACTCCTTTTGTTTGTAGGGTTTGTAGGAAAGAGGGTGATTGATACACCTGATGAATGGAATGTAACCTGGAAGACATGAAATCTCAAGCCAAAGAATCGACGAGGAATGGTTTTGTCACGGTTCGTGTCGGGATGTATGCGTTTCCTTGATTGTGTCTGAATAAGGAATTTACCTGTAACAGTCTGTCGGCTTCTTTATTTTATTTGGATTCTGAATATCCGGCATGATTCTCAATACGCCATATCCCGCGGAACATGCTTTCCGACCATTTACCCCTCCCAAGAAGTAAAGGAAAGGGCGTATAATACAACCACATGATGAGAGAATGTTTGCAGATCACCATGTGGCGTATTTGTCTAACAGTCCTGTTGTTGGGGATGAGCGGATGCGCGGCCTTTTCCTCATCGCCTTTTAATCAGGCATTGGAAGAGCAAGTGACAGCCGGCGTGTTGTTTCCTCAAGTAGCGCAAGATCCCTCCGGGCATAGAGAACGCATCCTCAAGGTGGGAGGGGTGGTGCTATCGGCGAAACGTCTTGTGGACCGGACAGAAGTCATGGTTCTTCAGATACCCTTAGATGATGATTCTGTTCCACAATGGGATCGGACCAAGTCGCAAGGCCGATTCCTTGCGACTCAGCAAACCTTTCTTGATCCGGCCACGCTGCCCAAAGGTACCCGGTTAACGATCATTGGAAAAGTCACCGGGCAGGCGTCTGTCCAAGTGGATGAGGAGCAAAAATTTTACCCTGTTTTGGCCATTCAGGCGTTGAAAGTGTGGCCGCTGATACCACGGGGCATGTATGGGTATCGTCCTTATTGGGGCCCATATTGGGACCCGTATTGGGGCCCCTGGTATTATCCTCCCTCTCCGTTTTATTACGGTTTTCCTCCACCAGGCCGTCACCGAAGACATCGGTAACGATGTCCTTGGTATCTCTGGTAAAGCCATGGGCCTTAGGTCTCAATAGTCTTTGACCAATGGCAGGGCCATCCCCTCTCAATATGCAATGAGGGGGCGCAGTACCATGTCGTCAATCAGAGTGACAACACAGGAGTGAGAGGTCTCTCAAATCTAACGCTGAGGACCACGGGCGTGAGCACTTGGGGATCTACCCATGGAGTGGATGATGGGATGAAGGAATCAATCAGAAGTGTTTCCATAGGTAGACGATTGGGCGATGAGGCCTGAATTGACAGACTTCAAGGGAAAGAGCAGAATTAATTGTTTATTCCTCATTCACACCCCCTCATATTCTAATTTCAAGGAGGTTTCGTTATGAAGAAGCTCATGGGCATGGTGGCAACGAGTCTGTTCTTGACTGGATTGGTCAGTCTGTCTTTAGCCGGTGGCATGATGGATACCATGAAGGGAAAAGCCGATGAGGCCAAAGGGGCTGCAACTGAAGCTCACAAGGGCATGGACATGAAGGCGGTTGAATCCGGAAAAGCCATCGACGCTACGAGTGCCACCCAACCAGAAGCCGGTGGCATGATGGACCAGGTTAAAGAAGGGGTCAAGGGAGAAGTCGACAAAACGGGTAAGTCGGCCAAGGATACGATAGACGCAATGGGTAAATAAGACGTCAGCCTGGTCTTTGACGACGTGGTTCTCTGGCCGAATGAGCATGGAGCCAGGGGTGAGGCAGACTCAGCGGCCTGCGAAGAGGTTTCCTCTCTGCAGGCCGCTTTTTTTATTCACGGGAGAAGGGGCCATTCACTTTGTTTACCCACGTGTGGACCGAGGCAAGCTGACGATAACGCGTTCCTTTTGATATGGTTTCCCTAATCAACAGGGGACAGGGGAGAGTGAAAGTCCACGTGAACAAGTGGTGGATCATGCACCCGCAATGTGACCTCACTATTAAACCAGGCATCATAAAAAATTTGTAAGGAGGTGAATATGAGTGTGACAGAATGCAACAGGAGAAGGATCCCGGTGAAATTTTTGAAAATTGGAATGTTAAGCCTCTGTGCGTGGGGTCTTTTTAGTTCGGGAGCTGCAGCTGTGGAATTACCAAGAGAGGCGGCATTGCCTGTTTCTCTGGCAACGAAGGCTGCGCTGGCGGCTATGGAAAAATGCACTGCCGATGGCTATCGGGTAAGTGCGGCGGTGGTAGATCGGGCGGGTGTTCTGAGAGCTCTGGTGAGAGAGGATGGAGCCGGTCCGCATACGGTGGATAGTAGCCGGAAAAAGGCCTACACGGCGGCCAGTATGAAACGACCAACGGGAGAGTTGGCTGAATTGGTGACCAAGATGCCGGCCATCGAGGGGATACGGGATATGAACGACAGTATTCTCATCCTGGGTGGGGGCTTACCTATAGAAATGGGTGGAGAGGTTGTCGGTGGAATCGGGGTTGGAGGGGCTCCTGGAGCGCATTTGGATGCTGCCTGTGCTCAGGCCGGTTTGGAGAGCATCGGTGCCGCGTCCAAGGTGCAAAAGGATAAGTGAGATCAGGATAGCGGTTTGAGCATAGGGGCGCCGATTTTCCGCAATGGAGAATCGGCGCATAGCCTATGCTCCACACCGATGTTCCTGCGTGATGTCTTTCAGATCCGGCCGGCGAGGGATCTGTCCAACCCTTTCGGCAAAGACTCTCTCTTCCTTTTGCGAACCGCCTCTACTTCTGAGAAACCACTTTGCATTCAGCAACATCGTGGGGTCTGCCGGGAGATCGCTATGGACAAACGGGGATGATCATGGCTGTAGTCACATGAGAAAGGCAGCGTTGCGATGGAAGACAACATGGATGCTTTGGCGACTGGAGCGTTCCGCCTAATGAGCAGGAGGGGCTATTAACTATGAAAGCGCACTATTTAGGGCATGTGGTTTTTTACGTCAAAAATCTTGAAGGGTCTTTGAGCTTCTACCGTGATGTGGTGGGTTTTCAGGAAATCGGACGCATTTTTGATGGGAAAGCCGCAGCTCTCACGTCCGGCCGGACGCACCATGAACTGCTGTTGATTGAAGTCGGCGACGTGCCGGGACCGCCTTCCGGAATCAGGCGTGGCCTCTATCACATTGGCATTAAAGTTGGAGATAGCCTTGATGACCTTCGTACAGCCAAACAGGATCTGGAGCGGGCCGGTATCCCGATTTCGGGTATGAGTGACCACACGGTCAGCCAAAGTCTGTATCTTCATGACCCCGATGGCAACGAAGTGGAACTGTATGTGGATGTGCCGGATATGGATTGGAAACGTGACCCCAAAGCGGTGTTAGCGCCGGTCAAGCCCCTCGTGTTGTAATCTTCTTGCATAGTCCGTCCGAAGGGGCGCAAGCCTTAGTATTCGTTTTTTCTTCAAGCTGCGTGACATAGGAGAATACATGACGACCATGAAATCACCTGAAGGACCGTCACCGGCATTATTTTTTCAAACTATCAATGCCCATATGCGCACAGCGGCCTTGAAATCAGCTATCGAACTGGACGTGTTTTCGGCGATCGCTGAAGGCCACCGAAGCCCTCAAGCGCTAGCGCAACGATGCAAGGGCTCGGAACGAGGTCTGCGAATGTTGGGAGATTATCTGACGGTGGGTGGTTTTCTGAACAAACACGGGGATGAGTATCGGTTGACTTCAGATTCGGAATTGTTCCTCACAACCGCGTCTCCTGCTTATTTAGGACCGGTTCTGGACTTTATGTTGTCATATCCCCTCGTTGAAGGATTTAAACAGCTGACGGGGGCTGTTCGTAAAGGTGGGACGGTGGTAGGAGATGAAGGGACGTTAGCCCCGGAACATCCGGAATGGGTGACCTTTGCCCGCTCCATGGTGCCGTTAATGAAAGGACCCGCTGAGTGGATTGCCAACTGGGTCAGGCAGGAGGCTCC
>JAOUGQ010000344.1 GCA_029865515.1 Nitrospirota bacterium | reverse complement strand
CAACGCGAGACGAAGGCAGCGGGAACAAGGATGTCTCCCTGGCCGAAGTCGCAGAGTCTGGTTCCTGATAGTGAGGCTCGTCGCGTCATCGAAGGTCTGAGGGCGGGGGTCCCTAACCGGCATGTGGTCTCGGCGTTGGGATGTCTTCAGCCGGAAGTGGAAGGGCGTTTTCGACGGTTGCTGGATGCCACCCAACAAAATATTACATCCGGTCCCTGTCCTCGCGGCATGGTGATAGAGGGTGAGTTTGGAAGTGGCAAGTCGCATATCCTTGAGTTTCTCCAAAATCTGGCATTGGAAGCCAATTTTATCTGCAGCCGGATTGTGATAAGTAAAGAGACGCCTCTGTACCACCCGGTCCGTCTGTACTATTCCGCGATTGAATCGGCGTTGATCCCTAATAAGCGCGGGGAAGTCTTTTCTGAAATTGCCGGAGAATGTGATGTCTGGACGCCTCGCTATAAGAATTTAGTGGAGTGGGTCAATAATCCGGACAGTCAGATTGATGCCCGGTTTGCCGCCACGTTGATGCTGTATGAACGATTGAGTTCCGATATGGAATTGGGGCATCGGATGACCCGGTTTTGGACCGGGGATCCCATTGGGATAGGGGATTTGAAAAAGTACCTGCAAGAGGCCGGGTTTGGAGAGCGTTTTACGTTTGGGAAAGTGTCTGCCGCCGAATTGGCCCTTCAACGCTTTCAGTTTTCCGCGCGTCTAATGCAAGCGGCAGGCTATGCAGGATGGATTTTGCTGATTGATGAAGCTGAGTTGATTGGTCGGTATTCGGTGAGCCAACGGGCAAAATCCTATGCGGAGGTGGCACGCTTAATGAACTTGGATGGCGGTCCTACGCTACCGGGATTGGGTACGGTGCTCGCCTTAACGAATAATTTCCGGGAAGAAGTGTTAGAGAAGAAAGGCGACAAAGTCAAACTCCTGCAAAAACTCCGCGCCAAGAACACGGACGCCGATCGGGTGTTAGCCGACAAAGCTGAGAAAGGTATGGGTTTATTGCAGTCCCAGCGTATTCCCATCGGGCATCCTTCTTCAAGCATCATTCAGGATGCACATCGGACGATTCGTGCGCTTCACCTCAAAGGGCATGGTTGGCATATGTGGGAGAATGCGACGGATGGCCAGGCCCAAATTGTGCCAGGAACCAGTATGCGGAAATATGTGAAGAGTTGGGTGACGCATTGGGATTCCCTTCGTTTCTATCCAGGAGAAGAATGTGCCATAGAAACCTCTACCTGGAACCCTTCCTACATCGAGGAGGAAGATATTCAGGAAGATGAGGACAGCGGGAGCAGTCATGAATCCTCCGGCGCCGATGCTTCCGTTTCCGCCATGGGGTCTTCGTCTGACGGCACCGAATTGATCTCCACCGGGATCCCGGCAGATCCTGCACCCTCCGCACCCTGAGATTTGTTTATTTTGGCGCACCAGTCCGCTTCCATGATATGGTAGAATCTTCACGAAAGGGGTCTTCCCTTTCGTGAACGATTGACTCCATCCATTCCAAGCAAATTCCTGTATTCAGTTGTGTATCAGGGAGCCATGCTTTTCCCAGACATCAGGGATCCTGACGAGGTTGGATTTTTTTGAACATGTCTTTCTTTTGAGCCGCTAGTCGTTTCGTGGCCTCTCACTCACCTGTCACAGACTCCTCTCGTTCTCCATTCTCCACCATTTTCCGCATGTGGTGGCCTTTAGCCGCCAGTTGGATGCTCATGGGATTGGAGTTGCCTCTTGTGGCAGCCACGATCTCTCGCTTGAGTGATCCGGCAGTTCATTTAGCGGCCTATGGAGGGGTGGTCTTTCCTCTTTCCCTGCTGATTGAATCCCCCGTCATCATGATTCTGGTTGCCTCAACCGCGTTGTGCAAGAATTGGTCTGCCTACAGGCTTATTCGAAATTTCATTGTGTGCCTGGGGGTGGTAATGACGGTGGTGCATGTCCTGGTGGCCTTTACCCCTGTGTATGGGATGATCGTGCAAGACCTGTTGGGAGTTCCTGAGGTCATTGTGGAATCCGGCAGAATCGGCCTGCAATGTATGACCCCATGGACGCTCTCGATTGCGGTAAGACGGTTTCTTCAAGGCGTCGTGATACGGGGAGGTCAGACTCGCCTGATTGGTTTGGGAACCTTGGTCCGCTTATTCGTAAGTGGCTCAGTTCTGCTGGGTGGGCTGGCCATCAAGAGTTTTTCGGGTATTGTGGTGGGGACGGTGGCGATGTCGTCCGGGGTCATTGTCGAGGCTGGTTTTATTCTTCTTTTCGTGCGGCCGATCCTCAAAACTCTGAAAGAGAGCAGTCCTCAACCGGAGGCGTCTCTCACGCTCAAACAATTAGGGGCTTTTTATTGGCCTCTGGCTTTCACACCCCTTATCACCCTTGCGACGTTGCCCATTGTCAGTGCGGCCATAAGCCGGATGCCACAGCCTTTGGAATCCTTGGCCGTGTGGCCAGTGCTGGGAGGATTATCCTTTATTTTCAGGAGTGTGGGGTTTGCCATGCAAGAGGTGGTCGTCGCGCTGTATGACCGGCCTCATTTTCTTGCACCCCTGAGGCAGTTTGTCGGACTGGTGTCGTTGGGCACGAGCGGCACACTGTTGCTGATTGCCGCGACACCGCTTTCCACTATTTGGTTTGAATGGATTGCGGCGCTGACTCCAGAGCTTTCCGTCTTGGCCTCGACGGCCGTATGGCTGGTGGTGATTTTCCCGGCCGTCAGTTCCTGGGAAAGTTTTTTCCAAGGCCAATTAGTCCATCGGGGCTTGACGACTTGCATTACGCAAGCGGTAAGTCTGTATCTGGCTGGAAGTTCTCTCCTTTTATTTTTCGGTGTTCTCTATGGACAGGTGACGGGGTTGTATGTGGGATTGGCCGCGATGGGCACCGGACTTGGGATTCAATTGTGGTGGCTATGGACCCACGCTCGTCAGTTGAAAGACCAAGGATCCGCCCCAAGGTAGTCGTCCTGGATGTGCTTGAGATTGTCCCCCAAGTTAATCGGATTGTTATCCATGTTCTCAGGGCAGGCATGTTGAAAGCCATGAATGGAATTTCCTGCAAGGTGAAGGGACATTCCTGCATATGATGGGAGGACCAAGGGACATAAGAAAATATAAACTATTGATTTTATAAAGAACGTATTTTGGGGAACATGGAGATGGATATGGAATGTAAGTTGCCTCCTTCATCCTTCACTGGTGAATCAGAGAACAGGTGTTTCCTTTTATGCGGGAGTTGTATGGTCAACGCAATGAACCGAATTTTGGTGATTGATGATGATAGCCAGGTGAGGGAGTCTGTCTCACGGTCTTTGGAAATGGCCGGTTATACGGTTATGGTTGCCGGGACGTCCCAGGAAGGCTTTCTCAATCAGGGAAAATTTCAGGCGTCCCTGATTATTATGGACGTGGTGGCTTTGGTAGATGGAGAAGACGAACCTATCTGGCA